>JBDSGY010000245.1:0-4213 GCA_039918755.1 Steroidobacteraceae bacterium | reverse complement strand
GCTCGTTCTGCAGGTTCTCGTTGCCATCCAGCAGGATTGCGCCGACGGAGTTGTCGTTGAAGTTATTCGGATCTGCATCGAATGCAGAGGCCGCATTGTTGATCATCGCGCTGCACAGCTGCTGCAGCTTGGCCCGCACTGCTGGACTCGTGGCAGCCTGGTTGGAGGGCCGGCCGTTGAAGGTCGTGAAGTTCAATCCAGTGGTTGGCGTCGGGTCATTGCGGCAAGGGTCGATTGCCGCATCGGCGAACTGCGCGCTGCCGGTTGGCGTCTGGTAAAGCTCGGCGATGTTGGGCGCGCGCTCTGCACGGTTGTAGCCGCCACGCAGGCGCAGCCATTCCACTGGCGCCAGGCTGGCCAGGATCTTGTAGGTATCCACGGTCTGGCCGGTGCTGTAGTCCGAGTAGCGATAACCCAGCTCGAGCTCCAGGTTGTTGACGAACGGCAGGTCCTTCAGCAGCGGCACGAGCAGCTCGCCGTAGACCTCCTTGGCTGTCACTTTTGCATCGATGGCACCCGAACCGAAGGCGCCGGCCGAGGTATCGCCAATGTAGTCCAGCTCGCGGAGCGAGTCCGGCTTGAACGTGAAGTCGTTGCTGCGATAGCTCGCGCCAAGCGCGGAACGCACCTGCCCCGCCGGCAGATCGAACAACCCGCCCTGCAGGGAAAGTTCATGGATGCGCTGGGTCATGTCGCTGCGATCGGACTCATTGGCCGACAGTGCCTCGAGGCAATCCGCGGATGGAGAAAAACCCTGGTCGAATGGTCCGAGGCCGCTCTGGCAGGTCAGGAACTTGGAGCTGATCCCCGCCTGGTCGAAGCCCTTGCCGTAATTCGGCGCCGTCATCAACCGCGCATAGTTGGAGAGTGGCGCGAAGCCGACGAAATCGGTGGAGGTCTTCGAATTACCCTGGGACAGGTAGTACTCCCACTTCCAGTCCCCGAGGCCGGTATCGCCACGCAGTCCCGCGGAGAAGTTGTACAGGCGCGTGGTGTTCACGGTGCCGCGCGGCGGCAGGTAGCCCAGCTGCGTATTCAAGGCCCAGCGTGAATTGGGGCCGCATTGGGTTGACGCCGTGTTCGTGTTCGGGTCGAGCTGGGTGATGTAGTAGCTGTTGCTGGCCGGATTCAGTACGGCACCCGGCGTGCCCGGGGCCACTACGGATCGCAGCGTGCAGTCGTTCGGCAGCCCGCGGAAAGCGCCGCTCGTGATGAGTCCCCCTGGCGTCGCGCGGGATTCCATCAGCGTGCGCAGGGCACCCTTCGTCACCACCCGACCCGATGAATCGAACACATCCCCTGGCAGCGGGAAGGCCTGCGCCATGGTGCAACCGCCGGTGGACGGGCAATTGGTGCCCTTGGTCCCGCCCGTGCGGAATGATGTAACCGTCGTGCCGACCGGCGCTGCGGCACTGCCCACCTGCACTACCGAGGGCAGGTAAATGGGCGTCAGGCCGTTCACATCCGTGGCGGCGAACGGCACTGCCACGCCGAAGGTGGGGCCGGAAAACGGCGCAGGTTCACGACGCGTCTCGGTGTCCGAGGACGCGAAGGTGAAGCTGGCGAAGGCCGTGACGTGGTCGGTGACGTCGTACGTGGAATTGCCCACCAGCGAGTAGCCCTCGCGCGGCCCGGTAAGCCGGCGATCCCAGTCGATGCGATTCTGCGTCGGGCTGCACTTGCTGCCGGAAAACGCCGTGCTTGGCGCGGCCATGGTCTGGGAAGTCACCGCGCCAGTCGTGGGATTGAGCGTTGGGGGTGAGAAGGCGCAGGTGGTCTCGACGGGATCCCCGGGGCGCGGCTTGTAGTTCTGCGGCCCATAGGCAAGTGCCACCCCATTGGCGGTGGGGGACTGCGAAGAGCGGATGTAGACCGAACCATCCTGGTTCACCACCCACCCACCGCCGTTGGGATTGCCGGCCGAGGTGATGCAATTGGCGGTGCCACAGGTGCGGTTTGGGAATATCGCCAGTGCCGCGGCAGTCGACGGCTGATTGCCGGCCCACACGCCCAGGAAGGGGTAGAACTGTCCAGCGGTGGCCGAAGAACTGGTCGAGTAGTAGGAATTCCAGATGAAGGCGTAGTCGCCGTTGGACGAATAAGGCGACTCCAGCACCTCGCGGAACGCAGGATGATTCCGCCACAGTGTGTTTTCGCGCTTGCTGTACTCGATGCCCATCATCACGCTGCCGCGGCCATCGGCGATCTTGGCGCCCATCAGGCCACCGACCTGGATTTCGCCGCCGTCGCCGACCTCGTTCATGCCACTGCGCACCTGCAGCTTCAGGCCCTCGAAGTTTTCGCGCAGACGGATGTTGGTGACACCTGCGAGCGCGTCCGCGCCATACACCGCCGAGGCGCCGCCAGTGATGACTTCGACGCCAGCCATGGCGATGGTAGGTACGGTGTTCAGGTCCACCGTCATGCCGGCGTTTTCCGGCATGCCGCGGTGCCCGTTGATCAGGGTGAGCGAGCGGCCGGCGCCGAGACCGCGCAGATTCACATTGGCTGCGCCCGGGACCACGATGCCGATGATGCCGGCGTTGTCCGGCAGCAGCGTGCTGTTGGAGGCATCGCCAGTGCCGCGACCGCCGTCCACGCCGTTGGCGCCCTGCAATGAGGTCACCGCGCCGGACGTCATGCCCGCGCCACCTGCCATGAACTGCGGCAGGTCATTGAGGGCCTCTTCCACGGAAATGAAGGGGCTGTCCTCGATCTTCTGCTGATCGACTGTAACGAGTGGGCTGTTGCTCGACATGTCCTTGCGGACGATGCGCGAGCCGGTGACCTGCACTTCCTGCAGGACCACGTTCTTGTCCTTGTCCTCCGTCTCCTTGGCTTCCGCAGCGCGGACTTGCGGCATCCATACAACAATTGCCGTTCCGAGAATCGCTGCCACGGCAGCGCGCACACGATAACCTTCACTTCGAATTTGGTGAGACACTGTTTCGCCCCCGCTGTTGTTTTTCAATCCACATCCCTCGCGCGCGTCTTCTGGCGGCGTCGGAACTCCCTGTCGCGTATTTGGTACCGGTGGTGTGCCGAAAGCAATGCTGCCGTTGCTATAACCGGGTTCAAAGGCGTTATGAGTTCCTGGAATGGATAGCAATGCCGCCGCGTGGATCAAGCTGGAAGATGCCATGGGGATTGGCAGTCGTCGGCAGGTGCATGATGCTAGGCTCCTGGCCATGACCGGGACCATCGAACAGATCGAAACGAAGATCGCCTATCTGGAGCAGGCCAATGCCGAGCTCAGCGATGTGGTGTACCGGCAGCAGCAGGAACTGGACGCGCTGCGCGTGCTGATCGCCGAGACCACGGCCAGGTTCATGCAGGCCCAGGCCAGCGCGACGAGCTACACGGCAGAGGAAGAGCGGCCGCCGCACTACTGATTCGGTCATGCGAGGCGGCGACCTGGACTCCGCGCAGCTCGGCCGCCGCAAACGGCAGGTCAGACAGATCAGACACGCCGCCCTTCCTCGTCAATGACCAGTTCGCCATCTTCCTTTGCGAACGGCGCCTTCTGCGGCAGCGGCAGGATATCCAGCACCAGCTCGGAGGGTCGGCAGAGCCGCGTTCCCCACGGGGTGACGACGATGGGACGATTGATGAGCACCGGATGCGCCAACATGTGATCGATCAGCTGCGGATCGCTCCAGTGAGCGGCGCCCAGTCCGAGCTCTGCATACGGGGTGCCCTTTTCACGCAGCAGTGCACGCGGTCCGATTCCCAGGTCCTGGAGCAACGCCAAGAGCGTGGCGCGATCAGGCGGATTCTTGAGGTATTCGATGACCTTCGGTTCAACACCGGCATTGCGGATCAGCGCCAGCGTGTTGCGCGAGGTGCCGCATCCCGGGTTGTGGTAGATCGTGACACTCACCGGACTGTTCATGCGCCTGATTCCTTTGCCGGGTTGGCCGCAACGCGGGGCCCACGCTCATACCAGCCGCGGGACGCATTCACGAGACAGACCACCGACAGCATGACGGGCACCTCGATCAGCACGCCCACCACGGTTGCGAGCGCCGCGCCGGAATCGAACCCGAACAGGCTGATGGCCGTGGCCACGGCCAGCTCGAAGAAGTTGCTCGCGCCGATCAATGCCGAGGGACCGGCGACGCAGTGCGCCTCGCCTGCGGCACGATTGAGCAGATAAGCCAGTGCCGAATTGAAGTAGACCTGGATCAGGATCGGCACGGCGAGAATCGCGATT
>JBDSGY010000244.1:0-4772 GCA_039918755.1 Steroidobacteraceae bacterium | reverse complement strand
ACTGACGGTGCCGTCGTTGCCAACGGTGATGGTCTGCGCACCAGCCGGTATCGAGATGCCCGGCTGGATCTTGTAACCGCTGGAGGTTACGAGCTCGCCTTCCGGGCTCATCTTGAACGAGCCGTCGCGCGTGTACGCAAAGCTGCCATCGGGCATCAGCACCTGGAAGAAGCCGCGGCCATTGATGGCCACATCCAGCGAATTGCCGGTGTTGTTCAGCCCGCCCTGGCTGTAGTTCTTTTCGGTGGCGACGATGCGCACACCGGTGCCGAGGTTGAGACCAGTGGGCGAAACCGTGTCCTGCGAAGTGCCCGCGCCCACCTGCTTGATGTTCTGGTACAGCAGATCCTCGAACACCGCCCGGTCCTTCTTGAAGCCGGTGGTGCTGACGTTGGCAAGGTTGTGCGACACGACCGTCATGCGCGTCTGCTGCGCATCGAGTCCTGTCTTGGCGGCCCAGAGTGCGGAATTCATGGTTCAGATATCCTTGGGGTGTGGCCAGCGACTAGCGCATCGACAACAGGCGTGCGGAGGCCGCACCGTTGTCCTCGGCGGATTTCATCGCGCGCACCTGCATGTCGAAGCGGCGTGACAGTTCAATCATGTTGACCATGGCGTCGGCGACGTTGACGTTGCTGCTCTCCAGCACGCCGGACATCACGCGCGCCGACGCATCGGCCGGTGCATCGGTGCCGTCCTTCATCCGGAACAGGCCGTCTGAGCCCTTTTCCAGGTCGCCGGTAGGAGGATTCACCAGCTTGATGCGGCCTACGGTGGCCTTCGTGTCCGGTCCCTGGCCCAGCGGCACGATCGAGATCGTCCCGTCGCCACCGACCAGCAGCGATGCATTGGGCGGCACCGAGATCGGGCCACCGTCACCCAACACCGCAAGGCCAGTGCCCGTACGCAGTTGCCCGGAGGTATCCACGCGCAGATCGCCTGCCCGCGTATAGGACTCGCGCCCATCCGGGCCCTGCACCGCAATGAAACCATCGCCCTGCACCGCGACATCCAGGTCGCGGCCCGTGGCCTGCATTGCACCAGAAGTGTCGTCGAAGCCTGTTGTCGCAGCCGTCGCGTACACGCGCGATTCGAAGCCATCGCCCACCACGCGCCGGGCCTGAAACGCCTGCAGATCGGCGCGAAAGCCGGTCGTGCTGGCATTGGCCAGGTTGTGGTTGTTGGCTGTCTGGGCCCGCAGCGTCTCGCGGGCACCAGTCATCGCGACATATAGCATCCGGTCCATGGCGATTACCTGATGTTGATGATGGTCTGGGTGATCGAGTCAGCCGTCGAGATCATCTGTGCATTCGCCTGGAAGTTGCGCTGCGCGGTGATCATGTTCACCAGCTGTGTGGTGATGTCGACGTTGGAGGATTCAAGCGCACCGGACTGCACCAGGCCGAAACCCGAGTTGCCCGCCTGACCGCGCAGCGCCTGTCCGGACGAGAACGTCTCGGCCCAGGTGGTGTCGGCGAGCGGCTGCAGGCCGTTGTTGTTGGCGAAGTTCGACAGCGCCACCTGGCCCAGGGTCAGCGAGCGGCCGTTGGTGAAGCGCGCCTGCACGATGCCACTCTTGTCGATGTCCATGCCGATCAGACGGCCCGTGGTGTAGCCGTCCTGCGTGATGTTGTTGACGCTGAAGTTGGCGCCATACTGGGTTGCGCCAGTGAAATCGAAGGTGATGTTCATGTCGGCGGCGCCCGTGGCGGGCGTATAGGCCGGGAAGGTCACCTGGCCAGTAGCCGGCACGGTCATCTGACCGGTATTGCTGAAAGTCAGCGCCTGCGCGCCGCCCACTGCGGTGCCATCCAGATACATGCGGGCATCCCAGACGCCCGCTGCCGCACCCTTCACGAAATACATGGTCGACGTATGCGCCGCGCCCAGCGAGTCATACACCGTGAGCGAGGTCGCGCGGTTGTAGCTGGATGGGTCGGCGGGATCGAAGGTCGCATTCGCCGGAACCGCGGCATTGGCCGGCAGGTTCATGAGCATTTCGACATTGGAAGTCGATGCCGGCGCGCTTTCGGCGGAAATCAGGCGCAGGTCCGCCATCGAGCCTGTGTTGAAGCCGCCGCTGGCCAGGGGCGGATAGACCTGCAGCCGCTGTCCCTGGGCATTGACCACATTGCCGATATCGTCGGTCTTGAACGCGCCAGCGCGCGTGTACGCCAGCGCGCCGTTGTCGCTCAGCGTGAAGAAGCCCGGGCCGCTCAGCGCCAGGTCGAGATTGTTGTCGGTGAAGGAGATATTGCCCTGGCCGAACTGCTGTGCGACGTCGGAGACGCGCACGCCGTTGCCGGCCGCGAGCGTGGCCACACCCTGTGGCGACACCGCGAACAGCTCCGCGAATTCGGTGCGTGACTGCTTGAAGCCCGTCGTGGCGCTGTTGGCGATGTTGTTGGCGGTGACGCCAAGATCAGCCGAGGCTGCGTTCAAACCGCTCAATGCAATGCGAAATGTCATCTGTATCTCCTTACATCACTCGCCGGACATGGCTGAGCGGGATGGGTCCAAGACTGGTGTTCAAGGTCAAGCTGTTGGTGGCCGGATCGATGGTGACGCTGCCGACACGGCTGGAGAGCTGCGTTTCCAGCTGCTCGTCCGCACCGCCGACACTGGCAAGCGCACTGATGGTGTAGTTGCCCGCTGGCGCGCGCGTGCCGAGATCCGTGGTGCCGTCCCAGGTAAACGCGGTATCGCCCTGCTGGCTGGACAGCGGCATCTTGCGGATCAGCTGGCCGCTGGCATCGGTCACCACCAGCATGGCGGCATTGGTGCCCTCGGGAATCGTGACGGCGCCCTGCACATCGCCCGTCGCGCCGAGTGAGGCGGTGTCCGCCGCGGCCAGCACATCGTGGCCGACGAGGTTGGTGCCGCCGAGCACCTGTGACGAACGCAGTGCGTCCGACAGCGTGCTGAGCGAATTCTGCATGTCCTGGATGCCGGAAACGGTGCCGAACTGCGCCAGCTGTCCCAGGAATTCGGACGGATCCATCGGCTTGGTCGGATCCTGGTTGCGCAGCTGCGCGATCATCAGCTGCATGAACTGCGCCTGGCCGAGCTTGTCCTTCTCGGCCACGGTCGCCATGGCGCCGCTCGATGTGCCGGCCAGTGGATTGATGGCCATGGCTTACTGCCCCAGCCGCAGGGTGGCGAGCAACAGATCCTTGGATGTATTCATGATCTCCACATTGTTCTGGTAAGCCCGCGAGGCGCTGATCATGTCGACCATCTCCTCGACCACATTCACGTTCGGGGCGAAGACATAGCCTTCGGCATTAGCCAGCGGATTGCCCGGCTGGTAGCGCATCTCGGGAGCGCGCGTGTCTTCGGTGATGCTGCTGACGCGTACGGCTGCGCCGGGTTCGACGCCCTTCAATGCAGCAGCGGTCTGGGCGCGCACTGCTTCGAACACCGGGTGCCTGGCCTTGTAGGCAGTCTTTGCATCGCCGCTGACGCTCTCGGCGTTGGCGAGGTTGCTGGCCACGGTATTGAGCCGCACCGACTGTGCGGACATGCCCGAACCTGCGATATCGAAAACCTTGAACGATGACATTCAGTTGCTCCTTGCGCCGATCACTGGCCGGTAATGGCAGTCATCAGCGAGCGGAATTTGCCGGACAGAAAACTCAAGGTGGCCTGGTAGCGCACCGCGTTGTCCGCGAATGCCGCCTGCTCCAGCTGTGCATCCACGGTGTTGCCATCCAGCGATGGCGCCAGCGGCGTGCGATATCGCAGGAAGGCTTCCGTGCTGCCTGGTTCGAGCGAAGCCGATGCAGCACCCGCCGTGGAGATGTGCTGGGACTGGGTGGCGCGCAGCGTGCCCGATGCGCTTGCAGCAGATGACGTGGCCGCCAGCGCCGCGCTGAAATCCAGATCACGCGCCTTGAAGCCCGGCGTGTCCGCATTGGCGAGATTGCGCGCCAGCAGCTCGGTGCGCTGTTCGCGCAGGCGCAGCGCCGATGCATGTATTCCGAGGTACGAATCCAGATTGATAGCCACTGTTGCTCCGTCAGAAACCCGTCTTGCGGGTGATACAGAGCAACCGCCGTGCCACACGGCCAAATCAGGGCTGATACCCCATGCGGGGCGCCCCCGGCGTTACCGGTGCGTGACGAAAGTCACAGTGGAATGGCACGACCTTGCCGCCATGCGGCGATGTCGTGCCGCAGAACTGCCTTGTCGCCTGCCATTGATATCGGCCTCCACCGCAGAAAACTTGAATCGCATCGGGATGGCATACGGCTTGCTCTGCTCACCGCATGAATAGAATTTCGCGGCCCATCGCCTGCTTTCTGACGCTGCTTGCTGCGGCGGAACCCGTGGCACACGCCCAGGCGCTGCAGACACCGGACGAACTACGCCGTGCCGCCGAGAGCTTTCTCCTCGAACGTCTGCACACCACAGACAGGGATGTGGTCACGCACGCCACTGCCGCGGCCCTGGACTCGCGCCTGCGCCTGCAGCAATGCACGCGTCCATTGCAGGGTCTGGTGACTGCAGGCGCGCAGGTGTCGGCGAACATGACGGTAGGCGTGCGTTGCACCAGTCCCGCATGGACGGTGTACGTGCCGGTAGCCGTGGAATCAGAAATGAAGGTGCTGGTCCTGCGCCAGGCAGCCACACGCAATGCCGCCCTGGTTCCGGCCGATATAGAAGTGCAGACGCGCCGCGTGCCGGGCATCGCCGCCGGCTACCTGCGCTCGGTCGACCAGCTGCAGGGCCGTCATCTGCGCATGCCAGCCAGCCCGGGCACCGCGCTAACA
>JBDSGY010000243.1:0-2993 GCA_039918755.1 Steroidobacteraceae bacterium | reverse complement strand
CCCGGATGATCTGCGCCGCGCGCTGGCCACGCATCCCTCACAGTTCGTGCAGACCATCACCGAGCACCTGATGACCTATGCGCTGGGCCGCCCGGTGGAATACCGGGACATGCCGGTGGTACGCGATATCGTGCGCAAGGCAGAGCGCGAGAATTACCAGTTCGCAACACTGGTCACGCAGATAGTCGCCAGCGATGCATTCCGTCGTCGCGAGGCTGCGCAGCCGGCCGCGACCGTTGCGGCCGCAGGAGGCCAGTAAATGTTCCTCACCAAGAAGCATCTGTCCCGTCGCACGCTGCTGCAGGGCGCGGGCGCCAGCATCGCGCTGCCGCTGCTCGACGCGATGATCCCCGCCCACACGGCAATGGCGAACACCGCCGCGGCGCCACGCGCGCGTCTGGGCTTCGTCTACTTTCCACATGGCGCCGTGCGCCAGTTCTGGACCCCGAAGAAGACCGGCCGCGATTTCGACTTCAGCGTCGTGCTCAAACCACTGGAACCGCTGCGCGACTACGTCACCGTGGTCTCGGGTCTGCGCAACAAAGGCGCGGAAAACGCCGGCGCACCGCATGCCACCACCGAACTGTCGTGGCTTTCGTCCGTGGGACGTCCGGGCCGCACCGCCACCGGCCAGCACGGCATCTCGGCAGACCAGGTCGCCGCGCGCCATATCGGCCAGGCCACGCCCATGCCATCGCTGGAGCTGTGCACCGAAGCCGGCGGCTATGGCTCGCTGTGCTATCGCACGCCGCTGCAGCAGCTGGAGATGGAAAGCAATCCACGCAAGGTGTTCTACACATTGTTCGGCCAGGGCGACAGCAGCGAAGAGCGCCGCCAGATCGTCAGGACCACCGGCAGTCTGCTGGACTACGTGCGCGATGCGACGGCCAGCCTGAATCGCGAAATAGACGCGGGTGATCGCGCCATCGTCAGCGACTATCTGGAATCCGTGCGCGAGATCGAGCGCCGCGTGCAGAAGCTCAGGGCCGGCGACGGCAATTCCATCGAGCTGCCCGATGCGCCGCTCGGCGCGCCCGATGACTTCACCGAGCTCATCGATGTGCAGTTCGAACTGGTCGCGCTGTCCTGGCAGACGAACCAGACGCGCATCGCCACCTTCCGCATGGCCAATGAAGTGTCGATGCGCGTGTATCACTGGCTGGACATCAACGAAGCCTTCCATCCGCTCTCGCACCATGGCGAGGATCCGGAAAAAAATTCAGCGACTGCTGAAGGTGCAGGTGTACCACACCGAGCGCATGGCGAAATTCGCGCAGCGGCTGCACGGCATCAAGGATGGCGAGAACACGCTGCTCGAGAATGCCGCCATCCTGTTCGGCAGCAACATGGCGAACAGCGATCTGCACGATGCGGATCCGGTGCCTTCTGCAGTCCTCGGACACGCCGCGGGCACGATCAAGGGCAACCAGCACCTGGCTTATCCGCAGGACACTCCCCACGCCAACCTGCTGGCCACGCTGCTGCAGCGTGTGGGCGTGCCGGAAGAAAAGTTTTCCGACAGCACCGGCGTATTTGCCGAGGTGTGATGGTGATGAATCGGACTTCCGTGCGCGCCGCCGTGGTGCTGGCTGCCGCAATGCTCGGCAATGCACTCGCGGGCGCAACGGATGATATCGGCCCTGATGGCAGCACACCGCTGCAGCGCGCCGCCTTCCAGGGCGATGTCGCCGCAGTGAAGCGTCTGCTGGCAGCGCATGCCGACGTCAGGCAGGCCAATGTCTATGGCGTCTCGCCGCTCGCGCTCGCCGCGGAAACCGGCAACGCCGACATCATCAAACTGCTGCTGACCGCCGGCGCCGATGTGGAATCGCCCAGCGGCGAAGGCCAGACGGCGCTGATGAGCGTCGCGCGCACCGGCAACATCGACGCTGCGAAGCTGTTGATCAAGCGCGGCGCAAACCTGAACGCCGCGGAACAGTTCGGCGGGCAGACCGCATTGATGTGGGCCGCCGCACGCCGCCATCCCGCAATGGTGGAGCTGCTGGCCGCGAAGGGTGCCGATGTGAACGCGCGCGCCATCGTGCGCAACTTCGAACGCCACATCACCATCGAACAGCGCTACAAGAACATGCACACCGGTGGGCTGACCCCGCTGCTCTACGCCGTGCGCGAGAACTGCAAGGCCTGCGTCGAGGCGCTGCTCCGGCACAAGGTCAATATCGTGCTGCCGGATCCGGATGGCATCGCGCCGCTGACGCTCGCGATGATGAATGGCAACTGGGACATCGCGAAGCGATTGCTGGAGGCCGGCGCCGACGTGAACCAGTGGGACATCTACGGCCAGGCGCCGTTGCATGTGGCCATCGAGAACACCTATGTGAGCAAGCGCAGCGGTGTCGCCAATCTCGGCACCGACAAGACGCCCAACGACACGGATGGCAGGGAACTCGTCCGCCTGCTGGTGGAGAAGGGCGCCGACCCTAACCACCAGATGTTCTTCCGTGCGCCGAAGGAGACCGGCCAGGTTTCGGCAAGCTCACGCGGCACGACACCATTTCATCGCGCCTGCGCATCGAACGACATCGAGATCATCGAGTACCTGCTGGCCCATGGCGCCGATATCCATCTCACCACTGCGCATAATGAAACGCCCATCATGCTGGCCATCAACGGCCGGGCGCGGGAAGAAGAGGTGCTCGCGACACTGCGCGTGCTGCGCGATGCGGGCGCGGACGTCAACGTGGTGATGAAGATCATGTACATCACCCGCAATCACGGCGGTTCGGCGCTGCATCACGCGACGAAGAAGGGCTTCCGCAAGGTGATGGCCGAACTGGTCGCCTACGGCGAGAATCCCGACATCAAGGATGAGGACGGCCTCACCGCGCTGGACAATGCAATGTCCCGGGGCTGGCTCACCTTCCTCACCACGCGTCCGCCGCCGCGGATGGATCTGGCCAAGGTGCTGCGCGATCTCGGCGCCAAGGTGGAACTCAGCAAGGTCCCCGACTGGCCGGGCGAATTTCCGCCCA
>JBDSGY010000242.1:0-2567 GCA_039918755.1 Steroidobacteraceae bacterium | reverse complement strand
CCAGGAACCAGCTGCAGATCGTCTCGACGCAGATGTCGGATGTGCTGGAAGACATCGCCGCAGCCCGGGGCGCGCCACTCTGGTTCCAGCTCTATACGACCAACAGGATCGAAGTAACCCGCACGCTGGTGCAGCGCGCGCAGCGTGCGGGGTGCAGCGTGGTGGCGGTGACGGTGGACCTTCCCGCTGGCCGCAACACCGTCACGGCTGCGCGGCTGCGACGGCAGGACACGCGCACCTGCGCCAACTGCCACCAGGTGGACGCGGCCGGCAATCCGCGCGCGGGTATTGCCAGCAAACCCATGTTTACAGGCATTGATACGCAGGGGCTGGGACTGACATCCGCCTCGCTGGACTGGGATTTCGTCCGCCGCCTGAAGGACATGACCACGATGAAGGTGGTGGTCAAGGGCATCGAAGCAGAAGAGGACGCTGCCCTGGCCGTGCAACACGGCGCGGATGGCATCATCGTCTCGAATCACGGCGGCCGCGCGCTGGAGAGCGGCCGTGGCACGATCGAGTCCTTGCCGGAAGTGGTGAAAGGCGCCGCCGGCAAGATCCCGGTGATGGTCGATGGAGGAGTGCGCCGTGGCACGGATGTCATGAAGGCGCTGGCGCTTGGTGCCAGCACAGTTGGCATCGGCCGGCCTTATGCCTGGGGGCTCGCCTGCTTTGGTCAGGCCGGTGTCGAACGGGTGCTCGACATCCTGAATCTCGAACTGCGGCTGGCCATGGTGGGTTGTGGCGCACGCCGCATTGGCGAGATCAACGCATCGATGCTGCGGCGGGTTGGATGACGGTCATCCTGAAGCTCTACCTGTCCGAGCTTCCCAGCGCCTTCCGGAATTCCTTGTAGTCGGTGGGTCGCTCGGTGGGCGGATAGTAGTTCTGCGGGAACCAGCGCAAGCTCACGCGCATGATCTTGGTGGTGCCATCGAGATCGCTCACGTCCCTGATGAATAACGCGAAGCGGTTGCCACTCGGCAGGACCGAATTGTCGGTAAAGGGGAAAGCAAAAGAGGTCAGCGTGAAATCGAACCGATAGTCCGCGATGCCGGCTGTATTCGCCGCCGGGGAAACCAGCACCGGAACTCGTTCGGACGTGAAATCCGGCTTGTCGAACACGATCGAAAGCCGGTCGCGGCAATCCGGCGAACTGATGGCGAACGACTTGAGCTGCTTGCTGGGTACCAGCAACGTCGCCGAAGCGCCCGCCCCGCTGAAACTCTCCTCCAGGTCCGGGTCGCTGACGAACTGGAAAGTCATCTCCATGCTCGCAGCAGGTGTGCAGGCCACGATCGGGTCTTCCCACAGCTGCGCAATCTGCCGCTGGATAACCCGATGCGCCGCCTGTCGAAGGTTGCTGCGAGCCTGCAGTACGGCAGCAGCTTCAACCGTTCCCTTGTAGCTGGACAGGCGGTCATCAGCGTCCTGCAACAGCGGCTTGAGTTCGAAGTGTTCGTGGAAATTGAGCGTCAGCAGCTGCGCGAGAACGGCATAGCGGACGGGGTCCGTTTCCGCGCCCGAGTTCCCGGGACCGGCGATCGGCGTGATCAGCTGTCCGAACATCGTCGCGCGCAGCGAACTCTCGGCCTGCTCGCGCTGGTTGATGAGCTGCAGGTTGGCGCGGTTCTGCTCGAAGTGATTCGCGAGCCACGCTGCCACGATCGCGCCTAGCGGCACCGTCAGCTTCATCACGACGTCGAGCCAGAACTGGACGTCGCGCTTTGCCTTTACTTCCCTGCGGGACTCGCCGGTCTCGTCCTCACGCGTCATGGGTGCTGGATTACTGGCAATTGATGCTGATGGTCGCAGCACCATTCAGCGCGGCCACCTTCGTGACCTTGCCGCCCGGGCAATTGACCGTGTAGACGCCCGTAGCCAGCGGTACGGAAAACTTGCCGCCTTCTTCCACCTTGATGTCGCCCACCTTGGCATCACCCTTGAAGACTGACAGTACCGTGCCGGCCTTGACGCCGGTGACCGTGCCCTGCAGCACGCCTACCTGTGCCTGGGCGCCGGCGGCGGTCATCAGCAAAGCAGCGACGGTCAGGGATCTGGTCAGCTTGTTCATGTCATCACCTTGTCTGGGCACCCGCCGATGGGCGGGCAGTGCCTCACTATATTGTCGTTGGTCGAGTCTTGGCTATCCGTCGCACTTCCGCGTCCAGTCGGTGCCGCAGAACTGGGTTAAAGTACGGCAAATTCAGGGGGCGTACAGCGAAGGCCGTGATCTTCCGCTGTATACAGGGAGGGGGTTGATGAATACGGGATCCTGCGTGGTTCGCCTTGTGCTCGTGGCGATGGCATTGGCCGGTTGCACAGCGAAGCAGGCCTCCGTGGACGGCCCACGCCTCTACGTGCTGGACTGCGGCACGATTTCGCCCATGGACCCGGCGCTCTTCAGCCTGAAGAAGGAAGAGATCAAGGGTGACGTGAGCTTCGTCACGCCGTGTTACCTCATCGTTCACCCACAAGGCACGCTTGTCTGGGACGTGGGACAGGTGCCCGACAAGGACATCCGCGACGACGGCACGGAAGCGGTCGTGCAGGATATTCTGAAGGCC
>JBDSGY010000241.1:0-3074 GCA_039918755.1 Steroidobacteraceae bacterium | reverse complement strand
CGATCGAAGAGCCAGCCGTGTAGTTCCCACTCGCTACGAGGTTGGCACCCGAATCCCGCACTTCCCAGGTGGTACCGGTGGTGAAATTCAGGGTGTAGTTGTCCTTTACCCAGGCGGCTGGATTGGTCACATTGCCGCTGTTGATCGTGCCGGTCCCTGCATGCGCGCCGGTGGCGGTGGTAAACGTGCCATTGCCTTCGGTGATGCGCTGGAACACATCCGCGCCGGAGAAGCTGTCGGCAATGCGCTGGTCCGTGCCGATCTGCAGCGTGCGCACGCCCTGATCCCCGGCATACGTTACGCCGGCACCGGACCTTGAAAACGGCTGGGTCTGCGTCGAGAAGCCACCGAACAGATACTCCCCATTGCCATCGCGCCGATTGGCGATATCGAGCAGTTCCTGCGCGCGCGCCCGGATGTCGAGCGCGATGGAACGACGATCGGAATCGCTGAGCGTGCCACTGTTGGCCTGGATGGCGCGTTCGCGCACGTTCTGCAGCAGCGAACCGGCATCGGCCAGCGCCTGCTCACCGATGCTCAGCCGGTTGGCCAGCAGGTCCGAATTCTTGCCGTACTGCTCGAGGCTCGCGCGGTTCTGCTCCATGGCAAGAATGCGCGTCGTGGCAATGGGATCATCAGCCGGCGACTGGATACGCGAGCCCGAGCCAACCTGCGTCTGCGTCCTGGACAGCAGCGACTGCTGCTTCATGATTTCGCGGATGGCGGCGCCGTGGACACCAGCGGTGGAGAGTCGGTTGATCATCGGCGTGTTGCCTGGATGAGGGAGTCGAAGAGTGCCTGGGTCACGCTGATCATCTGCGCTGCGGCCTGGTAGGCCTGCTGGTAACGCAGCATGTTGGCGGCCTCCTCATCGAGGTTGACGCCGGAGACCCCGTCGACAGCCGCCTGGCTGTCGTCATAGATGACCTGCTGCGCGGCGAGGCTGCTGTTCGCCTGGTTGGTGGCCACGCCGACCGAACCGATGAAACGCGTCACGGCCTGGTGCAGGGACTCCGTGCCACCAGACAGTACGCCCTTCGACATCGAAGCCGCCATTGCCAGTGCATTGCGGTTGTCGCCGGTGCCGCTGGCGTTGTTGGCGACCGTGAAGCTGTCGCCCGTCACGGGCGTACCACTGACCTGCACGCGCCAGCCGTTGATGTCGATGTCGCTGCCAGGCGCATAGACATTGCTGCCCGCGCCATTGACTGAATAATGCGTGGCGTCGATGAACTGCAGCGTCACGCTGCTGCGCAGCTGTGGGTTGCTGACGTCGAGCACTTCACCGGCGGAAATCGTGGCGGCGCCGGAATTGGCAACCGCCGACGAGGTGCGGATCGGCGCCGCGGCGGCGACCTTTGCAGGATCCGTGATCACCACATCCATGCCCTTGATCGCTGCTGCCATCGGGCGCACGAGGAAGCGGTCACCCGTGGCGGGCGTACCGCCCATCACCAATGAGATGCCGTCGGCGACGATCGGATCGATCGTGGTACCAGTGCCGGTGAAGCTCACCGCAGCACCACTGTCGGCACGCTGCATCGTCCACGCGGTGCCGTTGTAGCGCATCACGTAGTCACTGGCGGTCGATGCGCTGGCCGCCGTGCGGGTGGCCGTGATCGTGCCGGTCGGTGAATTGCCTGCTGCTGGCAGCACTTCGACTGCGCCTACCTTGAACAGGTCACCGCCAAGATTGCCGCCGAGATCAATGCCTTCACGATGCTGCGCGTTGGTCACGTCGCTCAGTGCAACGGCCATCTGTCCGAGCTGGTTGCGTACCGGGTCCAGCATTTCACGCCGGAAATCCAGCAGGCCGCCAACACTTCCGCCGCTGAGCTGGCTGGTCACGTCGACGGTGATACCCGGCGACTGGAATGCCAGCGATACACGCGTTGCCTGAAGCGGATCCTGCCGGGCCACCATCGTGGCGGACGTACCGCCCAGCACCAGCGCCTGGCCATTGCCAACGAAGACATTGATCGAGCCGTCGCCGACCTTCACGACGGTGGTGTCGAGGCGCGAAGACAGATCCGCCATCTGCTGGTCGCGCGCATCGAGCAGGTCGCCCGGCGCCTGTCCGCTCTGCGACTGTGCAGTCACGATTTGCTGGTTGAGCCTGGCGATGTTGCTGGCGATGCTGTTGATCGCCGAGGCTTCGCCGCTGAGCTGCAGATTGACCTCGGATTCAACCTCGTCCAGCCGCGTGTCATAGGTCTGCAGCCGCTGCACGAGGCCTTCGGCTTCGGAAAGCAGCACCTGCCTCGCAGAGGTGGAGGATGGGGTGTTGGCAACGCCCTGCAGCGCATTCGTGAAGCGCTGCAGCGACGCGGACATTCCCGTGGAACTGTCCGCGAACAGATTGTTGAGGGAGCTGGCCTTCTCCGCATAGGTGCTGAGGCGGTTCAGGCTGCTCGATGCCCGCTGCGACTGCGTGACCAGCAGGTCATTGCTGAAGCGGCTGATGTTGCTGACCACCACGCCCGTGCCAAGCGTCGTGCTGCCGAAGGTCTGCGGCGTCTGCGTGGCGAGGTTCACCGCCTGACGGCTGTAGCCCGGTGTGGAGACATTGGCGATATTGTGGCTGGTGGTCTCCAGCGCGCGCTGGAACGCGCGCAGACCCGACACAGCAACGTTCAGCATGTCAGCCATTTAATGAAACCTCTTCGAATGCGGGATGCATGCCATCGTCAGCCCGCACCTGATGTCGTTATCGGCATGCCTGCCTGTGACTTGAGTCGCGCGGCAACGGCCGAAAGCTTGGTTGCATAATCCGGATCGGTGGCATGGCCGCCGCGCTGCAGGGCCTGTCCGAAGGCCGCCGCATCACTGCCGGTGCCAAGCGCGCTGGCATACCGCGGACTCGACTGCAGCAGCTTCACATAATCATTGACGGACTGTTCCGGCGAGGCATAGCTGCGAAAGTCAGCCTTGACCTGCTGCATGTGTCCACCCTGGTATTCGTGCGTTGTGGCGTTGCTTGAGTCGCCCTTCCAGCTACCACCCGCCTTCAGGCCGAACAGGTTGAAACTCGGGCGTCCGTCAGCACCCACGGGCACGGACTTTCCCCAGCCGGT
>JBDSGY010000240.1:0-2978 GCA_039918755.1 Steroidobacteraceae bacterium | reverse complement strand
GTTGTCACCCAGAATCAACGCCAGCCGCGCGCCACTGCGGTCGGCGCGGCGGAACTGGGCCTTGAAATTGCCGCCGCCCTGGTTCATTTCAAATGCGACGCCGGGCAGTTCGTCACGCAGCCTCTCGACCAGCGCCAGCCCGGCGCGGGTGGCGCGTTCACCGCTGGCCACTACGTAGACATCGGCCGCGACCCTGGCAAAGGTCTGCCCGGTCTGGCGCAGCAGCGCCACCACGCGTTCCACACCCATGGCGAACCCGATGGCGGGCGTGGCTTCGCCGCCGAGCTGCGTGATCAAACCGTCGTATCGACCACCCGAGCAGATGGCGTTCTGCGAACCCAGCGCGTCGGTCACCCACTCGAAGACGGTGCGCGAATAATAATCGAGGCCGCGGACCAGCCGCGGATCGACCACGTAGTCGATGCCCATGGCCGCAAGCGTGGCGCAGATGGCGTCGAAGTGCTCGCGTGACTGCTCATCCAGGTATTCGGACAGCAGCGGCGCACCGCTGATCACGGCCTGCATGGCGGGGTTCTTGCTGTCGAGGATGCGCAGCGGGTTGCCCCCCAGCCGGCGCTGGCTGTCGGCATCGAGCGCGGCAGCATGCTGCGTGAAATAGTCCACCAGCTTGCCGCGATAGACCTGGCGGGATTCCGGCGTGCCCAGTGAATTGAGCTTGAGCTGCACCCTCTCGAGCCCGAGTGTCTTCCACAGGCGCGCGGTCATCGCGATGATCTCGATGTCGATGTCCGGGCCGGCGAAACCCAGCGCTTCCACGTCCATCTGGTAGAACTGGCGATAGCGGCCCTGCTGCGGCCGCTCGTGACGGAACATGGGCCCCGAGGTCCACAATTTGAGCCGCGCGCCGCGCAGCAGGCCATTGGTGATCGCCGCTCGCGCAATGCCGGCGGTGGCTTCGGGCCGCAGCGTCAGGCTTTCACCGTCGGCTTCGGTGAACGTGAACATTTCCTTTTCCACGATATCGGTGAACTCGCCGATGGAACGCTTGAACAATGCCGTCTGCTCGACGAGCGGCACACGCAGTTCTTCAAAGCCATAAGCCGTGAACAGTTCGCGTGTGGTCCGTTCCAGGTGTTGCCATGCGCCGATTTCGGCGGGCAGGACATCGTTCATGCCGCGCACCGCGGCCAGATTCGGCAGACTCAAGATACCTTCACCCGCATCGCCCACCAGACGACTGCCGCCACGAGTAATGCAGCGGCCAGGATGATGAGGGGCCAGCGCGCGCGCATGCCGCGGCTGGGCTGCGCGGGCAGATGCGGCACCATGGTCAGATCGGGGGGCACCGACGATTCTTCCAGTGAGGCGTATTGCGTCTGCAATGCGTTGTCAGGCTCGCCCAGCAGCTCCGCGTAGCGCCGCAGATGGCCGCGCACGAATACCGGCGCTCCGAGCGCCTTGAAACTGCCGGTTTCCAGCGCATCGATCATCGCCGCGTCCACATGCAGGCGCTCCGCGGCCTGCGTGGGACTCATGCCCATGCGTTCGCGCGCGCTGCGCAGCTGTTCGCCGATGTCGGTGGCCTGGTTCATTGCGATGCCTTGCCTGGAGTGAGCAGCTGCGGGAGCGCCTGCGTCGGCGGTGAGTTGGGAAAGTCACGGCGCAGCAGGCGAGCGTAGTTCTCGGCGGCGGAACGATTGCCCTGCGCCAGCGCGGCACGCACCCCCACCAGCAGCACGTCGGCGGATTTGCGTCCGAGGGAGAGGAAGTTGTCGACGGTGGCCTGCGCCTGGTCGGGCTTGCCGAGCGCCAGCTGCAGGTCCGACATCTCGACCACGGCAGTGATGAAATCAGGCCGCAGGTTCAGCGCGCGCTGCAGATAGGGAATTGCATCCGCATTGCGCTTGTCGGCACGCAGGCACACGGCGGCGTTCGCTGCAGCAGCCCACGGCGTGCGATAAAGCGGATCGCGGATCACGCCGTCGAACAGCGGCAGCGCCTTGTCCACCTTGCCGGATTTGCACAGGAACACGGCATAGGTATTGGCGATTTCGGAATTGCCCGGCGCCAGCTTGAGCGCGGCCTGGTACTGGCGCTCCGCATCAGCGGGCTGATTCAGATGCTCGGACAGCGACGCCATGGCCCAGTGGACCTCGAAATTGCCGGGGTCCTGCTTTTCGGCGCGTTCGAGCTTGTCTTTGGCGAGCTGCAACTGGCCCTTCTGCATGTAGGCAACGCCCAGCTGCATGTTGGCCTTCGCGGCATCCTTGTTGGAGACCTTGCGGCCGTTGTCGCCGGTGGACACACAAGCCGCGAGCAGGGCAACGCTGAACGCACCCAGCACCAGTGCGCAGAATCTGCGGATCTTCATGCGCTCACAACCGGTATCGCAATCCGCTTGCTGCTGGCGCGCGAAGTGACCCGATCGATCACGCGACCGGCCAGCTGACCACAGGCTGCATCGATATCGTCACCGCGTGTTCTCCTGATTGTCGCCATGACACCACCCTTAAGCACCTGATCAAGGAAGGCCAGAATGACGTCTGGACGGGAGCGGCGGTATTTCGTACCCGGGAACGGATTGAAGGGGATCAGATTGACCTTGGCCGGGCGCCCCCTGAGCAGCCGCGCCAGCGCACGCGCCTGCGCCGGCGAATCGTTCACGCCGTCGAGCATCACGTATTCGAAAGTGACGCTGCGGCCGTTCTGTTCGTCGATGTAGTGCCAGCAGGCTTCCAGCAGCTCGGCGATGTTGTGCCGACGGTTGATGGGCACGAGCACGTTGCGGAGCTCATCGTCTGGCGCATGCAGTGAGACGGCCAGCGCGACATTGGATTCCTCGGCGAGCTTGTACATCTGCGGCACCAGGCCACTGGTGGACAGGGTCAGCCGGCGACGCGAAAAATCGAAACCCAGGTCGTCGAGAAGGATGCGCATGCCCGGCACGACGTTGCGAAAATTGGCGAGTGGCTCGCCCATGCCCATCAGCACGACATTGCTGATCAGGCGATTGTCCC
>JBDSGY010000239.1:0-3130 GCA_039918755.1 Steroidobacteraceae bacterium | reverse complement strand
CCCGGTGTGGCCTTCAGCACTGCTTCGTAATATTCGACAGTGCCGCGAGCGCTGGGGCCTGGATCGTTGAAGCCATGCCAGAGGATCAGCTTGCCGCCCTTGCGAACGAACGGCGCGATCTTCGGGTCCTTTGCCTCATACACGCCGGCCAGCCAGCTGCTGCGCACCTTGCCCACCGTCTCGGCGGTGAAGGTGTTCATGTCGAAGTTCGGATCCCCGAACAGCGGCCCGCGCAGCGCATGCATGCCGCCGCTGTTGCCGCCGGGATCGCCCGCGCCCGTTGCGGGTATGAACCGTGCCCAGCCCGTCTCGCCACCTTGGTCGAGTGGATACGCGGCCACCGCGCCGCTGGCCATCTTCACGCCGGCATACGCCTTGCGCAGCGCCTCGATCTGCGCCGGCACCAGGCAGCTGTCCGCAGCCTGGCCACTGGCGCAGGCCAGCGTCGCGGGATCGAAATTGCAGGCGCGCGGATCGCGTACCACGCCATCGGCCTTGCCATCCTTGGCATCGCAGGCGGCCAGCACCGCCTTGTTGACCAGAGTCAGATGTGCCGGCAGCAGCCGCGCACCCGGCGCCGTGAACGCCAGCGTGCGCAGCTGCGCGCTGGTCTGTGTCTGCAGTGTGTACACCGGTGCGCCGGCGATCACGCCATCGAAGTCATCGGGATAACGCTGCACTTCCATCAGGCCCATGCGGCCACCAGTGGAGCAACCCTGGTAATACGCGCGACTGGGGGCGGCGCCGTAAAACGACTTGACCACGTCCTTGCCCCGCACCGTCATGAGGTGAATGGCCCGATGCGAGAAGTCCTCGAGCTTCGGCTTGTTGGCGCTGCCATCCGCATTGATGGCCCACGGCGATGCATCGAAACCAGCGCCTGTGGTGTGCCCGGCATCGGTCTGCAGCGTGGCATAGCCATGACCCAGACCTTCGCTCGCGGTCTGCAGTGTGATGTTGCCCATCCAGCCACCACCGCCGAGCGCCAGCACCTTGCGGTTCCAGTTCGCTGGCAGGCGATAGACGACGCCGATTTCCGATCCGGGCACCGGACGGATGATTCCCTGCACTTCGCAGTAGGTGGGCAGGCCATTCGCGGCGGGAACCACCGCGGCGCTTTTCACCTGCGTCTGCGCAAATGTTGCGCCGGCGAGCGCACTGCACGCAGCGGCAGTATTGAGAGCTGGTGCCGGCGGCTGCGCGGCGCCCGCGGCCGTTGCAGTCATCGCGGCAAGCACCGATCCGCACAGAATGTTGCGCTTCATGTCAGAACCCCCGAAGTCGAATTGATTTTTTTGAACAGGCACCGCAGAGCTTACCTGCGATAGCCCTCGCGCGGCATGACGCGCACCACTTGGCGTCGGCCCGCGGCGATTGATGCGAGATCGTTCATCGCCAGCTTGAGCCTGCCTGCCCAGACCGCGGAGTCTGTGAAAAGCACCAGTTCGCCAGGCTTCTCGAGGACCTCTATAAGGTGTGCACGCAGCTCTTCCGGCAGGACGGCGCGCAGGCCTTCGATAAGTGAAGTTGCCGCCGCAGCGGTCCCCAGCGAGGGCATAGCCCCGCCAGATCTCTGGCTGATGCGACGCAACAATGACGCAGCACTGTGAACTGTGCGCCTGTCAGGGTATTGCGGGTTGTTTCGGGGGGGCTTCTTGGGCATAGTCGATCGGACCTCGGGAACAGCAGACTAAATGAACCTGATCTTTTTCTCCCGCCGCCTGGGCCAGGCCCGGCACCTGCACCTCACGCATCCGGTCACGCTGGCGGTCGCCGGCGTGCTGGGGCTGGCGTTGCTGGCAGGCACCTTCGGCCTGGGGATGCGTCTTGGCGCCGCAGGCCTGAACACACGGTCGCAGTTGCGGGAAATCGGCAGCCTGCGGCAGCAGGTGCAGGACCGGGTAGACGCCATGTCCATCCGCGTGGGCGAGCTCAATGCCCATGTCATCCGCCTCGACGCGCTGGGCAAGCGCCTGACACAGATGGCCAATATCAACAGCGGCGAGCTCAATTTCGATGCCACGCCGGGTGTCGGTGGTCCGGAGGAAGAGGGCGGCGGCCTCAGTGCCCAGATTCCCGACCTCACGCTGCTGCTCGACAACATGCAGCACAAGCTGGAACACCGCGATGCGCAGCTGCTGGCGCTGGAAAACGTGATTCTTTCGCGCAGTCTCACCGAGGCCATTCGCCCTGAAGGCCGGCCGGTGCTGCAGGGTTATATCTCTTCGTATTACGGCGGCCGGCAGGATCCTTTCGACGGCAGCGAGACGGTGCACATGGGCATCGACTTCGCCGGCGCGATGGGGTCGCAGGTCATGGCCGTGGCCACCGGCGTGGTAACGCGGGCAGAACCTGCCAGCGGCTATGGCAACCTGGTGGAGATCAATCACGGCAACGGGTTTGTCACGCGCTACGGCCATAACCAGCGCCTGCTGGTGAACGTGGGCGACACGGTCATCCGCGGCCAGGCGATTGCGCTGATGGGCTCCACCGGACGTTCCACCGGTCCCCATGTGCATTTCGAAGTGCTG
Organism: Steroidobacteraceae bacterium; assembly: GCA_039918755.1. GTDB lineage: Bacteria > Pseudomonadota > Gammaproteobacteria > Steroidobacterales > Steroidobacteraceae > ZC4RG30. Next base: position 599 of record JBDSGY010000239.1, on the reverse strand, counting down.
CGCAATGGCGCGAATCTGAATCCGCTGGCCTACATCGATCCCTGAGGCGCGGCGGCCCGATAGAGCTCCTCCGGCGGCCCTCCTGCACGCCGGCAAGCCTCCTGCGGGCATCTAACGTAAAATGATCTGCTAATCGTCCGGGGGGCTTGAATCAGGGCCCTCCCGCCGCAACTTTATCTCTAGATTTTTCGCTTACCCCGAGGTTCAACGGCCTGTGCTCCAGTTTCTGACGCGTGTGTTTGGAAGCCGCAATGAACGTACCGTTCGCGGCTACAGGGATCTGGCGGCGCAGGCCGGGAAGTTCGAGACGGCGCTGCAGGCCCTCTCCGATGAGGCGCTTGGTGCCAAGACCGTGGAGTTCCGCGAGCGGCTGAAGGGCGGTGCCACGCTCGACTCGCTGCTGCCGGAGGCCTTCGCGTTGGTGCGCGAGGCGGCCCTGCGCACGTTGAAGATGCGGCACTTCGATGTGCAGCTCATTGGTGGCATGACGTTGAACGAAGGGCGCATCGCCGAGATGCGCACCGGCGAGGGCAAGACGCTGGTCGCCACGCTGCCGGCGTACCTGAACGCGCTGCCCGCCGAGGGCGTACACGTCGTCA
>JBDSGY010000238.1:0-9013 GCA_039918755.1 Steroidobacteraceae bacterium | reverse complement strand
GCAGCTCGCAGCGCTCGCGCTCCGGCAGCGAATGGATGTCGCGTCCGGCAACTTCCACGATTCCGGCGTCGGGCATATCGAGCCCGCCCAGCACCTGTAGCAGCGTGGTCTTGCCAGAACCCGAAGCACCAACACTGGCGATGCGCTCGCCGCGATCCACGCGCAGCTCAACGCCGTTCAGCACGCGGAGCGTGCTGCTGCCTTCGTGGAAACTGCGCAGCACTCCGCGCGCCTGCAACACCGCATCAGTCATGGCGCAATGCCTCCGCCGGTAGTACGCGCGACGCGCGCCACGCCGGATAGATCGTGGCCAGCAGGCACAGCAGCAGCGCCACCAAGGCCACCTTGAATACATCGCCCAGTCGCACCTGCGCCGGCAGGTCACTCATGAAATAGACCTTCGCATCCAGAAATTGCATGCCCGTAGCCCTCTCCAGCAGATGCACGATCCGCTCCAGACTGATTGACAGAAGAGCGCCCAGACCAATGCCTGCAGCCACGCCCGTGAGTCCGATGGCCACACCTTGCACCGCGAAAATCCGCAGGATGTTGCGTGGACCCGCCCCGAGCGTACGCAGGATGGCGATGTCGGATTCCTTTTCCTTCACGACCATCACCAGCGTGGCCACGATATTGAAGGCGGCGATCGCCACGATCATCGACAGGATGATGAACAGCATTGATTTGGTCATTTCGATGGAGCGGAAGAAATTGGCATGGATGCGCGTCCAGTCGCTGACGTAGTAGCCACCTCCCAGCTCCACAGCCAGCTGGCGCACCCTGGTCGGTGCCTGCAGCGGATCATCCAGAGTCAGGCGCACACCGGTCATCGCATCGCCGAGCTGGTACAGCCTGGCGGCATCCTCCACGTGCAGCAGCGCCAGACCCCGATCGTATTCATACATTCCCGACCGGAAGATGCCGGTGACGGTGAAGCGTTTCATGCGCGGCATGATGCCGGCGGGCGTCACCACACCCTTCGCGGCGATCAGCACCACGGTGTCACGCACATGCACCCGCAATTCGGATGCGAGCGCCTCGCCGAGAATGATGCTGTAGGCGCCCGGCTTCAGGTCCGCGAGCTTGCCATCCAGCATCGAGGTTGCGAGACCCGTCGAGCCTGATTCCAGCGCCGGATCCACGCCACGCAGGTTCACGCCGGCCAGCCGCTCGCCTGCGGCAAGCATCGCGCGCTTCTCGATATAAGGGACCGCCGCTTCCACGCCGTCGAGCTTTGCCGCGCGCTCGCGCACCTCGCGCCAGTCCGGCAGGGTGTCCTTCAACCCCATCAGCGTCGCATGCGCCGTGACATTCAGGATCCGGGCGCGCAGCTCCTGCTCGAAACCATTCATGACCGACATGACTACGACGAGCACGGCCACGCCGAGCATCAGGCCGACCATGCTGATGGTCGATATGAAGGACAGGAAGCCACGCCGCTGCCCGGAACGCAGGTAGCGCTTGCCGATCAGCCATTCATAACGGTCACGCAGTGCCATCGATCACTCGTACCGCAGCGCTTCGGCTGGCGAGGTTGCGGCAGCGCGCACGGCGGGATAGATGGTGGCCAGCGCGGTGACCACCAGCGCGCTGCCGGCGACCAGCAGGATATCCATGCCATGCAACTCCGAAGGCACCTGGGTGATGTAGTACACATCGGCGTCGAACAGCTGCAGGCCGGTGAACCGGTCCAGCACCTGCAGGATCACACCCACATTCTTCGCAATCAGCACGCCAAGCCCGACACCGGCCAGCACTCCGAGCCAGCCGATCATCAGGCCCTGCGACACGAACACCATCGCGAGCGCCCGCGGACTTGCGCCCAGCGTCCGCAGGATCGCGATGTCGGTGCGCTTGTCGTTCACGACCATGACGAGCATGGCGACGATGTTGAAGGCCGCCACCGCGACGATCAGCAGCAGGATCAGCGCCATCATCGTCTTCTCGATCTTGATGGCGCGGAAGTAACTGGCGTGGTCCTCCGTCCAGTCGCGCACGGTGAGCAGGCCGGGCCAGCGCGAATCAAGCACAGGACGCAACCGTGCCGCCGTCGCCGGTGCAGACAATGCATCCGGCAGCTGGACAGACAGGCCTTCCGAGCCACTGCGCGCTGCGCCCAGGTCATCCAGTGTCACAAGGCTGGCATAGGCCAGAGTGCCGTCGTGATCCTGGATACCGGCCTCGAAGACCCCGACTACCGTGAATTCGCGCAACAGCGGCTCCGGCAGTTCGCCCTTGCTCACGGTGGCCACCAGCAGCGTCACGGGATCGCCGACGACCACGCCGAGCTGCTCCGCGACCAGCCGGCCCAGCACGATGCCTTCGCCCGCCAGCATGGGCGCAAGGTCACCTTCCACCAGCAGCTGCTTCAATTCCCGGGCCGTGGCAGGACCCGCTCCGCGCAGCATCAACGGCAGCATCTCGCTGTCACGCACGCCGAGCACCTGCAATTCGGCATAGCTTTCCACTGCGCCGTCACCGACAACCGTGGCGACCTGCTGCTGCACCTGCGCCCAGTCCGGCCGCTCGGCGCCCGTGGCAATGACGCGCACCGGCGCGGACAGCGCCAGCAGCCGGTTGCGCAGCTCGCTCTCGAAGCCGTTCATCACCGACAGGATCACGATCAGCGCTGCGACACCGACGCCCACACCGGCCAGCGATACCCAGGTAATGAAGGACACGAAATAGCGATGGGTGCGGGCCCTCGCGTAACGCAATCCGACGAATAGTGGCAATGGGTGAAACATGCGGCGACGCATTTAATCATGGGTAGGCAAATTGGCGACGCAATTCACGATTTTGGGCACCGGACAGGCCCCGGGGCGCGTGCCCTGGGCAGCGTACCGCTGCTATAGTCGGGCCATGAAAACCCCGCTGGCATTGCTGCTGGTGCTCTGCGCCACCCCGCTGTCTGCCGAGACCCTGCTGGTCGGCGACCAGGTCCAGATCAAGCCCGCCGGCATCACGCTGCCCCAGCGCGGTTCGAGCATGACCACAGTGGAAAGCCGGTTCGGCGCGCCCCGCGAACGCCATGCCGCCGTCGGCAAGCCACCCATCACTCGGTGGGATTACAACGGCTTCAGCGTCTATTTCGAATACCAGCACGTGGTGCACGCCGTCGCCATCGGCGGCTAGCCACCCGGACCCGGCCTGCTCCGCGCAGGCCCTGCACACCGCCAGTCCTGCGCTATGCTGCGCGGCCCATTCGCCGCTCTCAAGCCTTCGTCGATGACGCCGATTCCATTGCCCCCCCTGCCCGATCGCGGCAGTCCCGAGCGCCACTGGCCGCAATGCCACTCCAGCGCCCGCGCATTGTCGATTGCCAGCGCGGCAACGGCCGACCCGCGGTTGTGGGTCGTGCTGGCCGACGACGCCAGAAGCCTGGACCAGTTGCGGCGCGAGCTTGAGTTCTTTGCAGGTGGTGAAGTGCCGGTGCTGCACCTGCCCGACTGGGAAGTGCTGCCCTACGACCAGTTTTCTCCCCTGCCCGACCTGGTCTCGGAGCGGGTCGCAACCCTCGCGCGCCTGCCCAACATGCAGCGCGGAATACTGCTGGTGGGCGCGGAAACGCTGTTGCAGCGCTTGCCGCCGCTGGGGTTCATCGCCGGCCGCAGCTTCCAGCTGGCAGTAGGCGAGAAATTCTCGATGGCGCGCGTCAGCGAACAGCTGGTGCGCGCGGGCTACAGCCTGGTGCCGCAGGTGGGCACCCCCGGCGAATTCGCGCTGCGCGGTTCGCTGTTCGACGTGTATCCCATGGGCTGCAGCCAGCCATTGCGCATCGACCTGTTTGATGACGCCATCGACAGCATCCGCTATTTCGATCCGGACACGCAGCGCTCGCTCGACAAACTCGAGCGCCTGGAGCTGCTGCCCGCGCGCGAGTTCCCACTGGACGAGGACACCTGCCGCGAGTTCCGCCGCCGCTACCGGACGCGCTTCGACGGCGACCCCACACGTTCGGCGATCTACCGCGGGCTGCGCCAGAACACAGCGCCCCCCGGCATCGAGTTCTATCTACCGCTGTTCTTCGACTCCACTGCGTCCTTGTTCGACTACCTTCCGAAACAGACCGTATTCGTCACCGACAGCGGGCTCGAGCCGAGTCTCGTGCAGGTCTGGCAGAGCATCGCCGCGCGACACGAGGACCGCCGCCACGACATCGAGCATCCGGTGCTGGAACCGGGTGAACTGTTTTTTGAACCCGCGGGATTGCTGGCAGAACTGCGCGGCAGGCAACGCGTTGAATTCCGTGACGACGCCGGCCCGCCGCTGCTGCTGCCAGCCCCTTCACTGGCGCTCGACGCGCGCGCCGAGGTGCCACTGGCCCCGCTGGCGGAACGGCTGGCCCTGAGCCCGGCACGAACCCTGATCGCGGCGGACTCGCCCGGGCGCCGCGAGTTGCTGCAGGACCTGCTGCGCGGGGCCGGCATCGCCTTCGACACCGTCAGCGGCTGGCAGGCATTCATCGGCTCGAAGGCACGGGTCGCGCTGACCACCGCGCCTGATGTGGGCGGCCTTGCCTGTGCCGATCCTGCCCTGCTGCTGCTTGCCGACGGCGAGATGTTCGGCCGCCACGCGCAGCAGGAGCGGCGGCGGCGCCGCAGCACGCTCGATCCCGCCGCCATCCTGCGGGATCTGCAGGATCTGGCCGCAGGCGCTCCGGTGGTGCATGAGCAGTATGGCGTCGGCCGCTATGTCGGCCTGCAGGCCATGCAGATCGCCGAGCAGGACAGCGAATTCCTGGTGATCGAATACGCTGGCGGCGACCGCATCTACGTGCCGGTGGCCGCCCTGCACCTGGTCAGCCGCTACACGGGCGCGGCCACGGATGCCGCGCCCCTGCACAAGCTCGGCACCGATCAATGGGCAAAGGCAAAACGCCGTGCCAGCGAACAGGTGCGCGATGTGGCCGCGGACCTGCTGGATCTCTATGCGCAGCGACAGGCGCGCAAGGGCGTGCCACTGGTCGCCGACGAGCGCGACTATCGCGCGTTCGCCGCGGCGTTTCCCTTCGAGGAAACCCCGGACCAGCACGATGCCATCGAAAGCGTGTTGAAGGACATGGCCAGCGAGCGCCCCATGGATCGCGTGGTCTGCGGCGATGTCGGTTTCGGCAAGACGGAGGTTGCCATGCGCGCCGCCTTCGTCGCCGTGCAGGCCGGCCGGCAGGTGGCGGTGCTGGTGCCCACCACGCTGCTGGCAGAGCAGCATGCGGCCAATTTCCGCGATCGGTTTGCCGACCTGCCGGTGCGCATCGAAAGCCTGTCGCGGTTTCGCTCCGCCAGTGGCTCGCGCGACATCCTGCAGCAGCTCACCGAAGGCCGCGTCGACATCCTGATCGCGACGCATCGGCTGCTGCATGCGGACGCGCGCTTCCGCAATCTCGGGCTGGTCATCGTCGATGAGGAACACCGCTTCGGCGTGCGGGACAAGGAAAAGCTCAAGACGCTGCGCGCGGAAGTGCACGTGCTGACGCTGACTGCCACGCCGATTCCGCGCACGCTGAACATGGCGCTGGGTGGCTTGCGCGAACTGTCGCTGATCACCACCCCTCCTGCGGGACGGGTGGCCATCCGCACCACCATCGGCGAATGGAATGCGCCCGCGATCCGCGACGCCGCGATGCGTGAATTGCGGCGGGGCGGCCAGATTTATTTCGTGCACAACGAAATCCAGACCATCGAGAAGATCGCGGACGACCTGCGCAAGATCGTGCCGGAGGCATCGGTGCGCGTGGGCCACGGCCAGATGCGCGAACGCGAGCTGGAACAGCTGATGGTGGACTTCTACCACCGCCGCTTTGACGTGCTGCTGTGCACGACCATCATCGAGAGCGGCATCGACGTGCCGACCGCCAACACCATCATGATCAACCATGCCGATCGCCTGGGCCTGGCGCAGCTGCACCAGTTGCGCGGCCGCGTCGGGCGTTCCCACCATCGCGCCTTCGCGCATCTGATCGTGCCGTCGCGCAAGGCGCTCACCCAGGATGCCGCCCGGCGACTGGAGGCCATCGAGTCGCTGGAAGAACTGGGCGCCGGCTTCGTGCTGGCAACGCATGACCTGGAGATCCGCGGCGCGGGCGAGTTCCTGGGTGAGGCACAGAGCGGCGAGCTGTCCGAAGTCGGACTCACGATGTATCTGGACATGCTGGAAGCCACGGTGCGCGCGTTGAAGGAAGGCACGGATCCCGCGCTGGCACGCCCGCTGGCCGCCACCGCGGAGGTCAACCTGCACATGCCGGCCCTGCTGCCGGCCGATTATGTGGGTGACGTGCAGACGCGGCTGGGCCTCTACAAGCGCATCGCTGCGGCCCCGGATACCCAGTCGCTCGATGACCTGCAGACCGAGATCGGCGACCGCTTTGGCCCCCTGCCACTGCCGGCACAGCAGCTGGTCCACGTGGCGAGACTCACGCAGCGCTGCCGGGCGGCCGGAGTGCGCCGCCTCGACGTGGGCGCAAATTCCAGCTACCTGGTGTTCGAGGAGCAGAACCAGATAGATCCCGCGGCGATCATCCGGCTGATCCAGCGCGAGCCAAGAATCTATCGCCTGGAAGGCGCGCTGAAGCTGCGGGTTGGCTACGGCGCGGAAGGCCCGGAGCGCCCCGCACTCGCCATGGCGATGCTGGCGCAGCTCGCACCGCTGCGTGCCGCCGCGAAGGCGTCAGCGTAGAATGAGGGGCATGAACAGACATTTCCCGCTCGCCAGGCATGGCCTGCTCGCATTGCTGCTGCTCGCCAGCGCGGCCGCTGTCCCGCAGCAGGCTGGCAATCGCTATACGGTGGAGATCGTCGTATTCCGCAATGGCGGCCAGGCCGCAGCGCTCGATGCCAACGCCGCAGCGAGTGCCGGCGGCGATGACGTGGAACCCACGCCCATTGCAACCCGCAGGTTGGGCGGCGCGGCGTCCCGGTTGCGTGCCGCGGGCGGCATGCGCGTGCTCGCCCATACGGCGTGGACGCAGGGCGCATCGGGCTGGAATTCACGGCGTGGCGTCTCCACGTCGCGGCTCGGCATCAGCGGTGCAGGCCTTGCTGGCAAGGTCATCCTCGAACGCGGCCAGTACCTGCACCTGGGTGTGGACCTCACCATCGAAGATGGCGGGCGTCGCTATCGCATCAATGAAGTACGACGCGTGAAGGCCGACGAAATCCAGTACTTCGACCATCCCGCGGTCGGCGTGCTGGCGCTGGTGACCGCCGGGGGCTGATCAGTCCGGCGCGTGGTTGAGACCACCGCGCAGATCACGTTTCGCATCCTGCAGCGCCTGCTGCGCGCGCTCGACCAGCCGCGCCGGCGATTCTTCTTCCCGCTCCGGCGTCACGGTGGCAAGTCCGCCGGTGACGGTGACGAATTTCTGCAGCGGCGAGCGCGGATGATGGATGCGCATCTCGGCCACCTTGCGCACGGTGGAGGTGGCATGCGCCACGATCCCGTTGATGCCCATGCCATCACGGTGCACGGCCAGCACGGCGATGCACCCTTCCGTCCAGATGCCCACGACATCCGAGCCACGCCGGAAGACGCCGGCAATGCTGCGCGCGATACGCCGCATGCATGCATCACCGGCAGACTTGCCATAGGTGTCGTTGTAGCTCTTCAGTGCATCGATATCGAACAGCGCCAGCGTCAGCGGCTGCGACTCGCGGCGGGCGATGCGCCACTCCCGCATCAGCAGCTCGTCGAACCAGGGGCGCGAAGAAAGGCCGGTGACACGATCCTCGCGCAGCCACACCGGCAAGCCCTCATGACCCCGGTCGGCACTGCGCAACCGCCCGCTGGCATCGCGGAAGAAAGCCACGTAATGCGTCAGCACACCCGCGCCATCGCGCATCGGCTGCAGGTACATCTCGTTCCACAGCAGTTCGCCACTCTTGCGGTAGTTGCGCAGCAGGACGCGACATCCCTCGCCCTTCGCCAGCGCCTCGCGCACGCGGCGACGGCCTTCCTGTTCCCGATCAGAGCCCTGCAGCAGGCGCAGGTTGCTGCCGATGATTTCTCCCGATGAATAGCCGGTGAGCTGTTCGAAAGCTGCATTCACATACGTCACGGGATGGTCCGGCGCGATGGCGTCGCAGATGGCGATGCCTTCCGGTGCCGAATCCAGAACGCGCCGCATGAACGCTGCATCCAGTTGCTGCATGGTAGATGGCTTCTTTAGCTCAGGGTCAGTTCCGGCGGGCGTTCACAGCGTGCGAGCCATTCGCGGCACGCGTTGTATTCCTGCGATGCCAGCAGCGTGGCGCGACCGGGGGCGTCCTTGCCGCGCATAAGAAGCATACGCAGCTGGCTGGCAGGACCGGGCCGGGACTTCAGCCCATCGAGCACGTCCACCACGCTTGCACGACGGTTGCAGATCGGCAGCACATCGCATCCTGCTGCCAGCGCCGCTTCGGCACGCGCCACCACACTGCCCATGGCGCTGGCACCTTCCATCGTCAGGTCGTCGGCGAAGATCACCCCTCGGAAGTCGAGCTCGCCGCGCAATATCTCGCTTACCCAGCGGCGCGAAAAACTGGCGGGCACCGAATCCACGGCGGGGAAGAGGACATGGCCCATCATCACTGCGGCCAGATCATTGGGAATCAGGCGGCGATACGGCAGCAGGTCGGAAGCCAGGTCAGCCAGTTCGCGCCGGTCAATCGGCAGCGCCAGATGCGAATCGGCAACCACGGCGCCATGCCCTGGAAAATGTTTGGCGGTGGCCGCCATGCCCGCCTGCCGCATGCCCTGCACGGCCGCCAGCGCCAGGCGCGCAACGAGTTCGGGCTTTGAGTGATACGCGCGGTCTCCGATGATGGCCGAGACGCCGTAGTCCAGGTCGACACAGGGTGCGAAGGAAAAATCGATGTGCAGTGCACGCAGTTCGGCTGCCATCAGCCATGCGATCGACCGCGCCATGGCCACGCCCTGCTCCGGATTCAGGTCGAATTCCTGCCCGATGCGGCGTGCTGGCGGCAGCACGGAAAAGCCGTTGCGGAACCTCTGCACGCGCCCGCCTTCATGATCC
>JBDSGY010000237.1:0-6617 GCA_039918755.1 Steroidobacteraceae bacterium | reverse complement strand
CGCGAGAGCTTGTCGCGCAGGCGGCCAAAGAATCCGGAACTTTCGGGGCTTTCAGCCATGCGTGACTTCAGGCGGCGATAAAGCCCGACATTGTAATAGGCTTGTGCGATGAAACGTGGAGTCAGGGAGTTGCGCATCGTCGGCGGCAGCCTGCGCAGCAGGAAATGGACCTTCGCCGATGCGCCCGGGGTGCGACCGACGCCCGATCGCGTGCGTGAAACCCTGTTCAACTGGCTGGCGCCGCATATCGCCGGCATGCGGGTGCTGGATCTGTTTGCGGGCAGCGGGGCGCTGGGCTTCGAGGCCGTGTCGCGGGGCGCTGGGTCCGCCACGCTGGTGGAATCCGATCGCACGGCCGCCACCAATCTCCGCGCCACCGCCGAGCGGTTTGGCCTGTCCCAGGTGAGGGTGGAAAGCACGGACGCGCTGACCGTGCTCCGCAGTACTGCCGCAGGCAGCTTTGACCTGATCTGCCTGGATCCGCCCTTCGAGTCCACGCTGCTGAAGTCGGCACTCACGCTGATCGGACAGCAGCAGCTGCTGGCCGAAGGTGGCTTCTGCTACATCGAGTTGCCTGCACAGGTCCCACTGCCCCCGCTGCCGGAAGGCTGGCTGCCACACCGCGCCGGGAAGGCCGGCGAGGTCGGGTATCATCTGCTCCATGCCCCGACGCGCGCTTTATCCCGGAACATTTGATCCCATCACCAATGGTCACAAAGACCTGGTCCGCCGTGCGGCCGGAATCTTCGACCAGGTGCTGGTGGCCATCGCCTCGAACCCTGGCAAGACGCCGATGTTCACGCTGGAAGAGCGCGTCGACATGGCGCGGCGCGTGCTGGCCGACATACCCAACGTGGAAGTGGCCGGATACGGCGGACTGACCGTCGACTTCATGCGCCAGCATGACCTGAAGATCGTGGTGCGCGGCCTGCGCGCCGTGTCGGATTTCGAATTCGAATTCCAGCTGGCCAACATGCAGCGGCACCTGCTGCCGAAGATCGAAACCGTGTTCCTCACGCCGCAGGAGCAATTCACCTTCATCTCGTCCACGCTGATCCGCGAGATCGCGGTGTTCGGCGGCAATGTTGGGGAGTTCGTCGATCCGCTCGTGGCAGGCGAGCTGCGCAAGAAGAAGCGCGACGCATGAAGAAGCCATACGTACTGCTGTTCGCGCTGTTGCTGATCACGGCTGCCACTGCAGCCGAGCGGGCCCCCGGGGCTGCGGCGATCGCCAGCGCGAATCCACTGGCCACCGAAGCCGGCAACCAAGTGCTGCGGGCCGGCGGCAATGCCTTCGATGCGGCGGTGGCGGTGAGCGCTGCATTGATGGTGGTGGAACCCAGCGGTTCGGGGTTCCTCGGCGGCGGCATGTTCCTGCTGCACCGGGCCAGCGACGGTCGCAATGTGGTGATCGATGCGCGTGAAGTCGCGCCGCTGAAAGCCACGCGTGACATGTTCCTGGGCGCGGACGGCAATCCCGTGCGTGGCCTTTCCACCAATACGGCGCTGGCGGCGGGCATACCCGGTGAAGCCGCTGGCATCGCGATGCTGCAGTCCCGCTACGGCAAGCTCACGCTGGCACAGACGCTGCAGCCTGCCATCCGGCTGGCGCGCGATGGCTTCGACATGTATCCGCGACTGCGGGCCGGCATCGGCGGCAAGAAGCCGCAGCTGGTGAAGTCGAAGGAAGCCGAAGGCATCTGGTTCCGCAAGGGTGAGGCGCTGGCAGTGGGCGCACGCGTCAAGCAGCCGCAGCTTGCGCGCACGCTGGAAATCCTCGCAAAAGAAGGGGTGGATGCCTTCTACACCGGGCGCATCGCGAGGCAGCTGGTCGACGCCGTGCAGAAAATGGGCGGCCTGTGGACCATGGAAGACCTCGCCGGTTATCGCGCGCTCGAACGGGATCCCATCGTGGGGCAATATCGCGGCGCCACGATCATCACGGCGCCGCCACCGACCGCGGGTGGCGTGGCACTGATCGAAGCACTCAACGTGCTGTCGGGCTACGACCTGAGCAAGCTCGACACCGTGACGCGCAAGCACCTGATCATCGAGGCGATGCGCCGCATGCATCGCGATCGCGCGGTGTACCTGGGTGATCCTGCATTCACCGATGTGCCGGTGATGCGCCTCACCGATCCCGATTACGCGGCCGGCCTGCGCACCTCCATTCGGCTGGACCGCGCCACCCCCAGTGCCACGCTGGAGTCCGCGCCGGAAGCCGCAGCTGTCGGCGCCAACACCACGCATTTCTCCATCCTGGACAAGGATGGCAATCGCGTCGCCGGCACCATCACGCTCAACGCCGGTTTCGGTTCGGGCCTGATGATCGATGGCACCGGCATGATCCTCAACAACGAGATGGACGACTTCTCGATGAAGGCGGGCGTGCCGAATATCTACGGCCTCATCGGCGCGAGCGCCAATGCCATCGAACCCGGCAAGCGCATGTTGTCGTCGATCACGCCCACCTTCGTGGAATCGCCACGCGGCTACATGATCGTCGGCAGCCCAGGTGGCAGCCTGATCACCGGCATGGTGTTGCTCGCCACGCTCAACTGGATCGACGGCATGAATGCGGAACAGATCGTCGCTGCACCGCGCATCCATCATCAGTACCAGCCCGATACGCTCACGTATGAAGCTGCCGCGCTCACGCCTGCAGAAGTCGCCGAGCTCAAGCGTCGAGGGCATGACCTGCGCATGCGCGAGACATGGGGCAACCTGCAGGTGGTGACCTTCGATGCCGTCACCGGCAAGGTCAGCGGCGCGTCGGATCCGCGCGGCGTGGGGACCACTGGCCTCTATTAGAAATGCACTTCAGATGCATTCGCATCACGGCCATCAAGGGAACGTTTTGCCGCTGCAAAGGCCAGAATAGGCGAGGCTCTGTTGCAGGTGACATGTTGAATCTCAAGGCGCTGCCGTTACTTCTCCTGATGCTGGTTGCCGCAGCGCGCGCTGGCGATGCCACGTCGTTACTCGAAGCCACCTACGCTGGTGATGCCGCGCGCGTTGCGGCCCTGATCAAGTCCGGCGCCGATGTCAACGAAGCCAACCAGTTCGGCGCCACCCCGATGTCGCAGGCGGCACTGCGCGGCGACACCGAAGTGCTGCGGTTGCTTCTCAAGGCAGGCGCCAATCCGGATTCCCCCAATGCAGAAGGCGAGACTGCGCTGATGCTCGTCGCGCGCACTGGCAACGTCGAGGCCGCGAAGCTGCTCGTGAAGGCAGGCGCAAAGGTGGATGCGCGCGAGAAATGGGGCGGGCAGACCGCACTCATCTGGGCCGCCGCGCAGAACCAGCCGCGAATGATCGAATTCCTGGTGTCGAAGGGCGCCGCCGTGGATGCGCGCTCGGTGGTGCGCGACTGGCCACGCCGCATGACGGCAGAAGAGCGTCCCAAGGACATGAATCGCGGCGGCATGTCGGCGCTGATGTTCGCCGCGCGCGAAGGGCATGTCGCTGCAGTCCGGGTTCTGCTGAAGGCTGGCGCCGATCCCGACTTCACAGATCCCGACGGCAGCACTTCGCTGATCGTGGCGCTGATGAACGGCCACTGGGATGCGGCGAAGCTGCTGATCGATGCCGGTGCTGATGTGAACATGTGGGATCTGTGGGGCCAGACACCGCTCTACATGGCGGTGGACATGAACACGCTGCCCACCGGTGCACGCGTCGAGCTGCCGACGATGGATATCGCCACCGGCATGGACATCATCAACCTGCTGATCGCGAAAGGCGCCAACGTCAATGCGCGACTGAAGCTGCGTCCGCCTTACCGCATGGTGTCCCAGGATCGTCTCGCCGATCCCGCGATCGACTACGGCGCAACGCCGCTGCTGCGCGCTGCCAAGGCCGCGGACCTGCCCGCAATGAAGGCACTGCTCGCGGCTGGCGCACTCGTCGACCTGCCAAACGCGCTCGGGCATACACCGCTGATCGTTGCTGCTGGCGCCACGCGCGGTCGCGCCACCCCGACCCGCGGCGGCAATTACACGGAGGCACAGGCCATCGAAGCGGTGAAACTGCTGCTCGCCGCGGGCGCCGACGTCAATGCTTCGGGCTTCAAGGGCAATCCCGCCAGGCGCGGCGAAACGCTTCGGTGCACGGCCTATGTGATCATCGAGGATTGCTTCAAAGGCGAGACGGTCATGCATGGCGCTGCCCTGCACGGCTGGCTCAAGCTGGCCGAAGTGCTGCGGCAGGCCGGAGCCGATCCCGATGCCGCAGACTCCGATGGCAAGACGCCGCTCGACTACGCCATGGGGAGATACCGTCTGGGTTTCCTCGAAAATCAACCTGCGCCCCAGCTCAAGGTCGCTCAGGCGCTGCGCGATCTTGGCGCGAAGAAGGAGACCGCGGATGCCGCCGCGCTGCCCCCGGGTGCTCGCCCGATCGTGATCGCCGAAGTGCCGGTAGTTCCTTATTGAGTCGATAGACGTGCCGCGCGACTGCACAGCGCGGCCGGCGCGGCTAACGGCTCGAGCTTGCTAAGGGCTTCGCGCTACGTGGCTTCGCCTTCGCCTTCGCTCTTGCCTGCACCCTGGCCTTGGCAGGCTTTGCTTTTGCCGCTGCTGCTGCCTTGCCCCTTGTTGCAGCAGGCAATACCTTCGGCTTTTCCTGCTCGATTCTCGGCGCGCGCCCTGCACGCTTCGGCAGCTTTCCCTGCTGGTGCAGCTCAATCGCCCGCCACATGTACCAGGCGCCCGCTGAGCGATGCGGCTTCCAGCGCTCACCGTATGCCAGCAGCGCCTTGGGCTTCGGCATCGCCTTCAGCCCATATGCCAGCTGGAATCCCTTGCGTACGCCGAAGTCATCGGCGGGCATCACGTCCTGCCGCCCGAAGTGGAACATCAACAGCATCTGCACTGTCCAGCGGCCGATGCCGCGCACGGCGATGCAGCGCTCGATGATGGCTTCGTCGTCCATCGCGGCCAGCACCGCATCGCCGGGCAGGCGGCCATCCAGCGCATGCGCTGCCAGATCCTGCAGCGCTGCAATCTTGGCGAATGAAAAGCCGGCGGCACGCAGCTGCTCCGGCGTAGCGGCGGCGAGCAGCGCCGGCGAGGGGAACTTGCCGTCATGCTGCGCGACGAGCCGTTCGATCATCTTGCGGGCGACAGCCCCGGAAATCTGCTGGCTGGCAATCGAGCGTGCCAGCGCTTCGAAGGCCGTGTTGTGGCCCGTAACGCCCAGATCATATTGGCCCCATGAAGATACAATCGCGGCCACGACTGGATCTTTTGTGCCGAAATGGCGCAGTAATTTGGCTTTCATTGGTCCTCGCGCGAACGGTCAGCGACAGCAACGCTAAGACTGACAGGTGGCGCAGAAATACGTCGACCGCTGTCCGTCGTTGCGGTGCCGAACCAGTTCACCGCAGCGCCGACATGGCTGACCATCGCGCTCGTACACGAACAGCTTCTGCTTGAAATAGCCCGGTTCTCCGCCCGCGCCCACGTAGTCACGCAAGGTGGTGCCGCCGTGCTTGATGGCCATGCCCAGCACCGCCCTGATTGCCTTGACCAGCCTGGCGCACTCCGCCCGCGTCAGCGACTTCGCCGCCCGTCCCGGCCGGATGCCCGCGCGGAACAGCGCCTCGCTGGCATAGATATTCCCCACGCCCACCACGATGTGGCTGTTCATGATGGCCAGTTTGATGGCGACCTTTCTCCTGCGCGTCACCCGATGCAGGTAGTCCGCGTCGAAACCGGGCTCGAGTGGTTCTGGCCCCAGCTTGGCCAGCAGGGGATGCGTGGCCGGATCGCCCTCGCCATGATGCAGGCTGCCGAAGCGCCGGGGATCGTTGAAGCGCACCGTCCAGTGCGAGTCCAGCTCCAGGTCGAAGTGGTCGTGGGTTTCACGCGCGGTGGAATCCGGCAACACGCGCAGGCTGCCCGACATGCCGAGGTGCAGCAGCAGATAGCCGCGCTCCAGGTCGATCAGCAGGTATTTTGCGCGCCGGCGCACGCCGCGCACGGTCTGTCCGCGCGCCCAGGCGGCGAGTTCATCGTCCACGCGCCAGCGCAGGCGCGCGTCGTGCACCGCCAGGCGGGTGATCTGGCGGCCCGTGATATGAGGTTCGATGCCACGACGGGTGGTCTCGACTTCCGGCAGTTCAGGCATTGCCCCAAGCATGCCATGAGCGACGCCGACCGGGCGGTATCAACGCGCGAGAATGCGCTCGATCAGCGCCATCGCGGCTGCGGGATTGCGCGCCTTGAAGCCGCTGATGACGTAGAGGAACACTTCCTGTCCGTCTGCGGCCCATGCCTTTGCCCGGGCTGCCCACGCGTCGAGATCTGCGCTGGAATACCCTTCCTTGAATGCTTCGGCGGTGCCCATGATGCGTGCGTAGGCAAAAGGCCCGGCGGGGTCCTGGATCTCGGGAAACTCCGAATCACCGGCCACGACGACGCCGACACCGTATTTGCGCGCCAGCGCCGGGAATGCAGGCGTGCGGAAGCTGGCGTTGCGCGCTTCAATGGCGTGGCGAATCGGCATCCCTTCCATCTTCTGCGGCAGCAGCCGCAGGAATGCCTCCAGATCATCGGCATCGAACTTCTTGCCCGGCCCGAACTGCCAGTTGATGGGACCCAGCTTCTCCTGCAGCC
>JBDSGY010000236.1:0-8056 GCA_039918755.1 Steroidobacteraceae bacterium | reverse complement strand
CGGTTCTTGCCATCGACGTCCATCACGGTCAGCGACGCGGTGGGATTGCCGTATGGGAAATCCAGATCGGTCTGCGCGATCCGCTGGTTTTTCGGGCACACCGTCGGGAAGACGTCGGTGTAGCGGTACTCGCGCGACTTGTCCCAGCTGTAGAGGCGGGTCCAGTGATCGCGATTCTTGGTGTCGAAACGCAGGTAGACCACCGTCTTGCCGTCGGGAGACCAGGAAGGTGTACGCACGTCACCGAGGGGCCCCATGCCGCCGTCGGAATACGTGACGCCCTTTTCGGGTTTGCCGTCCCGACCCGCGCTCTTCACCAGATAGCCGATGCGCGCGCCGCCGAGGTACGCCGGGTTGGTCTTCAACCCGGCACCGCTGGTGATGGGCTTGCGTTCGCCGGAGGCCACGTCGATTTCGACGATCTGTGAGGTTGCGCCCAGCTGTGCGATTCCGAAGCCATGCATGCGCGCGCCGAAGGTGTCGCGCGTCGCGATCTCGTAGGCGACCAGTTTGCGTCCGTCAGCGGACCACTTGGGGGTTCCAAATGCCGTCTGCGGCGTGGTGCTGGTAAGGCGACGCATCTCGCTGCCGTCCGCACGCATGACATACAGGCTGGTCGGATGCGAATGGCCCGCGCCGGCACCCGTCTCCGCGCCGATCCAGCCTTCGCCGCGATCGGAGCTGAAGGCGATCCACTTGCCGTCAGCGGACCAGGATGGACGGAAAAAGCCATTCATCGTGGCGGGCGGTTCGACCTTGCCATTGCCAGTCAAGTTGCAGGCGCGCTTCGTGGCCAGGTCCATGACCCAGATGTTGGCCGTGCGCGCACCACCCTTGGTGGAGACGTAGGCCATGCTCTTGCCGTCCGGTGAAATCGCGCCAGCATCTTCGACCGAGGTGTCCCTGGTGAGTTGCTCGAGACCGGTGCCATCGGGATGCACCCGCCACAGGTCCGCCTGGCCGGTGCCGGCCGCGTCGCGCTCGGAGGTGAACACGATCCACTTGCCGTCGGGCGAGAAGCTCGCGTCATAGTCGAGGCCGGTGGAATCCGGCAGCAGCCGGCGCTCGCCGGAGCCATCGGCATTGGCGATGTACACGCTCATCTTCGAAGGCCCGATGCGGTTCATCAGCATCACTTCGCGAGCCATCAGGGGCGCAGCCACCGCGCACGCCATGATCGACATCCCGGCCCAGGTGCGAATCTTCGCCCATCGCTTACTACCAGCCATTTTCATTCTCCCGAAAGATCCAGATCGTTCCACGGATTTCTAAAAGTCTTCGTCACACAAGCTCGGGCAGGCGCGCCTCGACATTGGCGTGATAGACCGCCGTCAGTTCCCGCCGGTTGAACACCTTGCCGTCCTCGAGTCCGCGTACATGCTCGAGCGAGGTGCGGAACGGATAATCGGTGCCAAACACGATCCGCTCCATCGGCACCACGGAGCGCAGCGCCTGCGTGGAGACCGGATTGGAAGTCTGCGCGATGTCGTACCAGAAACGCGCGGCGCTGGCGCGGAATCCATCCGGCGCCTGCTGCCGCGACTGCGCGCTGCGATCGATGAAATCGAAACGCTCGATGAGGTGGGGCATGGTGCCGCCGGCATGGCTCCAGATCATCTTCACATTCGGGAAGCGCCGGGCCGCCCCACGATACACATAACTGGCGATGGCCCGTGTGGTGTCCGTGCCGTACTCGATCACGGTGTCCGGAACCTCGGCAATCAGTCGCGTGCAGCACGCGGCGTTCGTGGGGTGCACATAGACAACGGCCTTGCGACGATCGAGTTCGGCGAACAGCGGATCGAAGCTCGCGTCGCCCAGATAGCGACCGGCATAGCTTGTGAACAGGCACACGCCGTTCGCCTTCAGCACGTCCATGCCGTGGGCCACTTCCGCCAGCGCCGCATCGAGATTGTCCATCGGCAGGCACAGGAAGGATCCAAACCGCTTGCCATGGTCCGCCCCGAGTTTGGCGGCGTACTCATTGGTCTCGCGCGCCACGCGGCGCGCGACATCGCCGGCAGCAGGCACACCCGGCGTGGTGATCGATAACATCGCGCGCGCCACGCCTGCGGCATCCATGTCCTCGATCTGCTTTTCGAGCGACCAGCCGTTAATTGGTCCGGGAAGATTCATGGCCCGGATCGCAGGTGGCTGGAAGTGTGCGTGCACGTCAATGATGCCGCGCGCCGGCGGCGTCGCAGCGCGAATCCCGGCCGACAGCGTCACCACCGCAGCAGCACCCAGTCCGCCGATTACCTGGCGGCGCGACAACGCACTCTCATGATCCGACATGCACAACCCCCGGAGCTTCAGGCTCGTTTGTTCCGATCGACTGCAGCGGACGGCCTCGCGTCTCAGGCAACCAGAGCCAGCAGCAGACAAAACTGATCCCAGTGAATATCAACGGGTAATAAAGACCCGAGTAGATATCGCCGGTCGCCGCGACCAGCGCAAAAGCGGATACCGGCAGCAGGCCGCCCACCCAGCCAGTGCCGATGTTGTACGGAACGGAAAGCGCCGTGTAGCGGATCGAAGTCGGGAACAGCTCGACCAGTGTCGCAGCCTGCGGACCGTACAGCGCCGTGGAGGCCAGCATGAACAGCAGCAGGACGCCGACGATGCCCGCCATGTTCATGGAATCCCGCTCCGCTGTCGCGGGGTATCCCGCGCCCAGCAGCCCCTTGCGCAGGGTGCCTGTGATCCGCCCGATCTCGGCCTCGCGCGGCGCGGCACTCAGTCCGTCGAGGTTGCCCGCCGCGATCACGGTGCCTGAAATGGATGCCTCGGCCCCTGCATTGCCGCGACGATCTGCCATGGTGTACGGCACGCCCGCATCCGAGAGCGTGGCCCGGACCACGTCGCAGGCCGAACCCGGTGGGCGGCGGCCCAGGAGGTCGAACTGCACACGACAGCGGGCGGGATCGGCGGTGACAACCACCGGTGAGGCACTCGCGGCATGCGCGAGCGCAGGATTGGCGTTCTCGGTCAGCGCATGAAAGCCGGGGAAGTACGCCGCCATGGCGACGCCCATGCCCAGCAGCATCACCGGCTTGCGGCCGATGCGATCCGACAGCCATCCGAAGAACAGGTAGCCGGCGGACGACAGCACGACGGCACCCATCACGATGAAATTCACCAGCCGCGCATCGACCTTCAGCACGCGTTCCAGGAAGTACTGGACATAGAAATGGCCGGTGTACCACACCGCCCCCTGCGCGAGCAGGATGGAAACCAGGGCAAGCCCGATCAGGCGCAGATTGCTCCCCCGCAGCGCTTCGCTGAGTGGTGCGCGGGACACGCTTTTCGCCCGCTGCAGTCGCTGGAATTCCGGGCTCTCGCCCAGCCGCAGACGAATCCACAGCGACAGGCCCAGCAGCGCGGAAGAAAAGAGGAATGGAATCCGCCAGCCCCATTGCTGGAAAGCCTCTTCGCCAAGCAGCAGGCGCACACCCAGCACCACGCCCAGTGCGAGCAGCAGTCCCACCGAGGCGGTCGTCTGGATCCAGCTCGTCAGCAACCCCCGCCGCGAAGGATCTGCGTGCTCCGCCACGTACACCGCCGCCCCACCATATTCACCACCCATCGCGAAGCCCTGCACGACGCGGACGAGCACCAGCAGAATTGGCGCAGCAACTCCAAGTGACTGGATGCCTGGCAGAAGCCCGATCGCGGTGGTGGCGACGCCCATCAGGATGATGGTCTGCAGAAATGCACGCTTGCGACCGTAACGGTCGCCGATGTGCCCGAAATAGATGGCGCCAAAGGGCCGCACGAAGAAGCCGGCGGCGAACGCGCCGAGTGTGAAAATGAAGCCGGCACTCTCGTTGCCGCCCGTGAATACCCGCGTGATCGTTGACGCCAGAGTGCCGAAGACAAAGAAGTCGTACCACTCGAAAGCCGTGCCGGCCGACGATGCGGCAATCACCTGCAACAGCTTCGGCCGCGACCCTGTCACGGCTTGCGCTCACACAGCTTGCGCCAAATCCCAATCAAGATCCGCCCCGTCTGATTCTTGTGATCCAGACGCATTCATAGCAGAAATTCTCTGGTAAAGGAATATTGCCTTGCGCCCCTGCCGACGCGCCCCGGCCCATCTTTCAGATCGTATTCTTGGGCGCGGGAATATACTGGCGGCGCCTGCAGGCGGCGAACAAACCAGGGGGAGACAACGTGGAGCAAGGAATTGCTGGGCGCGCGCCAGCGCCGATGGACGCGCGGTACCAGGCACGCGTCCTCTGCGGAGCGGTCGCCGGATGCGCCACTGGCGTCTCGGCCCTGATGCTGTACACGAACGGCCTGTTCGTCGACGGGCTGAACCGCGAGTTCGGACTTACCCGCACGCAGTTCGGCCTGGGCGTGCTGCTGGTCACCATGGCCCTGGCCGTCGCAAACCCGGTATCCGGCTGGGCGATCGACCGGTTTGGCGCAAAGGTGCCGGCCGTGCTGGGGTTGCTGCTGCTCGCTGCCGGCTTCGCCTCCCTCGGGCTTTTCGTGCACTCGACCACGAGCTACCTGCTGCTGCAGGCGCTGGTCGGTTTTTTTGCCGTGGCCTCCGGCCCTGTCGCTTTCGCCAAATTGGTTGGGGCCACGTTCACCCGACATCGTGGCCTTGCCCTGGGCATCACCATGGCCGGCATCGGCCTCGCGGCGGCCCTGGTGCCACCACTGCTGTCCGCGCTGATCGCGGAGCGCGGCTGGCGCGCCGGGTATTTCGCACTCGCGACGGTGCCGCTCGCCGGCGCCATTGCGGTGGCGCTGCTGATTCCGCGCCACATTGCCGCAGCAGTGCCGAGCGCGGCAGCTCCTGCAGGCGCGGTCGACGATTCGGACTGGGTTCGTTCGCGCGCCTTCTGGATCCTCGCGGCGGCTTCCGCCACCATGTCGCTGGCCTTCATGGGATTGCTGCCGCATTTCGTGCCGATGCTGCGCGATAACGGCCTCGATCCCGTGGCGGCGGGCCGCGTCGCGGGATCCATCGGGCTCGCCGTGATCGGCAGCCGTCTGCTCATCGGACATCTGCTCGACCGGATGTTCGCACCCCGCGTCGCAATCGCGGTGTGCCTGATCGCCGCCGCCGGCTGCACCCTGTTCATCGTGCAGGGCGCTGCGGCGGCGACACTTACCGCGATCGCACTGGGCTTCGCAGTTGGCGCGGAACTGGACCTGATGGGCTATCTGGTCGCACGCTATTTTGGGCTCGCCCAGTTCGGACGGGTCTATGGCTGGCAGTACGCCGTGTTCGTGGCGGCCGCGGGCATTGGCCCACTGTGGGTTGGCGCGGTCCGCGATGCCACCGGCAGCTACACATTGCCGTTGATGATCAGCGTGGCCGGCCTTGCAGCGGCGTGCGTGACCTTCCTGCTGCTGCCACGCTACGGGGAACAACCGCGCGCCTGACCGAAGGCGCACGGTCCGGACCGCTTGCGGATCAGTCGCGGAACAGCAGTGGTGCAAATTCCCTGAGGCTGCGACGCCACGACAGGAATTCATGCGCAGTATCCGGTGAAGCGTAGAAGACGCCCTTTACGCCCACCTTGCCCAGCTCCTCGGTGATCTGGCGCGGATTTCCCGAGCGCGGGTTGGCCAGTTCGCGACTGCCGTAACTGACGAACACCAGCCGCACCTTGTCCTTGAAGCCGGCTGCTTTCTGCACGTCTTCCTGCGAGATGTTGCCGCCGCTGAACAGCCCGATGTGCGAGAAGGTGTCGAACTTCTTCAGCGTTATCGAACGGGTCTCCATCGCGCCCATCGAGAGCCCGGCCATGGCGCGATTGCGCTGGTTGGCGAGCGTGCGGAAATTGGCATCGATGTAGGGGATCAATTCGTCGACCAGCATTGTCTGGAAGTGGATGACATCAAACCCAGCGAGGCCACCGGGGCGCACATCGTTGGTCATGCCGTAGGTCATCACGATCAGAAATGGCTTCGCCTTGCCGGCGCCCAGCAGGTTGTCGAGGATCAGGTTGGCGTGGCCCTGGGTGCTCCACGCGGTTTCATCCTCGCCCCAGCCGTGCTGCAGGTAGAGCACCGGATAGCGCTTGCCGCGATTCTTCTCATAGTCGGGCGGCGTGTACACGATGGCGCGGCGGATGACCCCCGTGCTCCTTGAAGGAAACAGCACCTGCTGCACCTTGCCGTGGGGCACGTCCTTGAGCGCGTAGAAATCAGCATCGTGAGCGGGAATCTCGATGCCGCTCTCCCAGCGTATAGAGCCGTAGAAGTTCTGCGTGCCCGGATCGTTGAAGACACCGCCATCGAGTGTCAGGTGGTAGTAGTGGAAGCCCTCGTCCAGTGGGCCGGTCGTGCCCATCCACGCGCCGTCCTCGGCCTTGCTCAGGACCGTGCCACCACTGCCACCCAGGCCGAGACTCACGACCACGCTCTTCGCTTCAGGGGCGACGACGCGAAAGCGCGCATAGCCCTGGGAATTGACCTGCGGATATTGCTGACCCGGCTGGTTGAAGGTGGAAGGCTTGAAGTCCTCCTTGATCGCAGGCTCGGCGGCCCGCGCCTGCCAGCCAAGGCCCGTGATGGCGATCGCCAGGAACGCCAGAATTCTGCGATTCATGTTTATTCCTCCCGTGATCAATCAACGATAGTACTGCAATGCACGATTGGTAGGTCCGCCCCATCATCACCTTATATGTTGACGTTGCCTGCTAGCACCCCTACCGTAAGTTTGGAACTGGAGATCGCAATGTGGGATGGCCTGGCATGACCGAACATGTGGTTTCACTGCGCGACGTAGGTCGCGGCGACGTCGCCCGCGTTGGTGGCAAGAATTCCTCGCTGGGCGAGATGTTGCGCTCGCTGTCGCAACTCGGCGTGGATGTGCCGGATGGCTTTGCCACCACCGCCGACGCCTATCGCGCCTTCGTCGGACAGAAGGAACTGGACGAGCGGATCCACGCCGCGCTGGACGGCCTGGATGTGGATGACATCGAGCAACTCGCACGCACCGGCGCAAGCATCAGACGCTGGATCATCGAAACGCCGCTGCCGCCCGCGCTGGAAGCCGCAGTCGTTGCCGCGCTGGAACAGATGAGCCAGGGACGCGAGATCGCGGTCGCCGTGCGTTCTTCGGCGACGGCCGAGGACCTGCCCGAGGCCTCGTTTGCCGGTCAGCAGGAAACGTTGCTGAACGTCCGCGGCATCAAGGCCGTGCTCGCGGCAATCCACGAAGTCTTTGCTTCCCTGTTCAATGACCGCGCGATCTCCTATCGGGTTCACCAGAAGTTCAACCACCGGGACGTGGCACTGTCGGTTGGCGTGCAGCACATGGTGCGCAGCGATGTGGGCGCCAGCGGCGTGATGTTCACGCTCGACACCGACTCGGGCTTCCGCAACGTCATATTCCTGACCAGTTCATGGGGCCTGGGCGAGATGGTGGTCCAGGGCGCCGTGAATCCCGATGAGTTCTATCTCTACAAGCCTGCCCTGCAGGCCGGCCGCAGCGCCATCCTGCGGCGGAACCTGGGTGCCAAGGCACTGCGCATGGTGTACGCATCTGCAGGGTCAGGCGAACGCGTGCGCACTGAAGACGTGCCCCAGGCCGATCGCATGCGCTTCTCGCTCACGGACGAAGAAGCAACGCAGCTGGCGCAGCAGGCTCTCGTGATCGAGGCCCATTACGGCTGCCCCATGGACATCGAGTGGGGCAAGGACGGCGAGACCGGACGGCTGTACATCCTGCAGGCGCGACCCGAGACGGTGCAGAGCCGCAAAGGGCCGACGCTGCAACGCTTCAGCCTCAAGGGTCGTGCCAATGTGCTGTCTGAAGGCCGTGCCATTGGCCAGCGCATCGGCGCCGGACGGGTGCGCGTGGTCAGCAGCCTGCGTGACATCGCCCGTGTGCAGAAGGGCGACGTCCTCGTGGCTGACATGACGGACCCGGACTGGGAGCCAGTGATGAAGCGGGCCGCCGCGATCGTGACCAATCGTGGCGGTCGCACTTGTCATGCCGCGATCATCGCGCGTGAACTCGGGGTACCGGCCGTGGTGGGCTGCGGCGATGCGACACATACGATCCGGGATGGCATGGAGGTCACCGTGT
>JBDSGY010000235.1:0-4879 GCA_039918755.1 Steroidobacteraceae bacterium | reverse complement strand
CAGCTGCACGTGTCGCGCTCCCACGGGTGTGAGCGCAGCTTTTCCGCCTTCCTCCCCGATGAAGAGATGCTCGATCATGCTGTAAGGGCCGAGCAGGTCGAGGCGATTCACGAACAGCTCCGGATCGGCCGAAACGCCCTGGCAGATGGCGCCGGCCAGATCAAGTCGCGTGCGGTGATCGTCACCAGCACATGCCTTTTCGTATGCTGCCAGCAGCGGGACCAGATTCTGGATCGTCATCGCGAAGTCGAGGGCGTTGGACCTGCGCGTGCTAAGTACCAGTCCTGGCTCATCGAGGGACGTGCCCTGCATCGTGAAATGGCGCAGCTGCGATCGCAGGTGGCCACCGGCCATCACGACGATCGCCTTGTGGATTTCCAGGCGGTCATCCAGCGGAAGTGATTCGGCGATGCGTTGCGCAACCGTGAAATAGGGCCCGAGGTCATCGGTCGTGGGACTCAAGGCCACCGGCACCAGCCAGCGCACGTCCCGCACGAATACGGGCTGATCCGCAGGCGAGCTCTTCCAGAGCTGGTCGAGAAAGGCCTGAATCCCGGCGAGCTTGCCGCTGGCGTCGACGGTCCCCACATCCCACAGCCGCATGGTGAGCAACGCCAGGCAACGGATCAGATACAGATTGAACAGGGTGTGGGCATAGCGGATGCGGCCATTGCGGCCGGGCCAGCGCGTGTGCTGCCAGAGGCTGAAGGCGCGCACGATCATGTCCGCCGGATCGAACATCTCGTTGGGTATTCCCGGCATCACCCTTGGCTTGAAGCCACTTGCCCAATGGGCCTCCTGGAGTTTGCCTTTCAGGTGCACGCGGTCTGCCGCTACTGCGGTGCTGTAGAACAGATCTTCAAACTGGCGCGACAGCTGTGGACGATCGCGCAGGGAGTGCGCCGGCCTGCCCCGGGCGTTCAGCAGGCCCTGGACCTGCTCAATGATCTGATCGCGGCGCGCCAGGAACGACTGCAGGACATCTATATGCGCTTCAAACGGCGCCAGGTCTGGACTCATGATTCCATGCTATCACCCGGATTTGCGCCGCTGTTGCCGACGGGCCATCATCCGGGGATGCCCGCCGTGCACGGGATGACTGATTCGAAAATACAGGAGGGAAGTCGATGACACGTTCCATTCGTCTTGGGTTTGCGGCCGCACTGGTCGCCCTGGTGGCGCTGCCCGCCGCCGCGCAGATGCGCGCACTGTCCGATCCTGTGGTGGCACATCCTGATCCTGAGTCCCTGTTCACCAGCAAGGATCCAAAGCTGAACCGCAACAAGCAGGCGAGTCTGCGCATCATGCGCGAACTGCTCCAGTGCAATCAGTGGGACCGTGCCGGGGAATGGCTGACAGACAAGTACATCCAGCACAATCCGATGGCGGCCTCTGGCCTGGCGGGCGTGAAGGAATACTTCATCAACGTGGCCAAGCGCGTGCCGACGCCTACCTGCACCAAGCTGACCAGTCCGGTAGTCGCCGTGCAGGCAGAGGGCGACTACGTGACAGTGCTGGCGGTGCGCGAATTCAAATATGCCGATGACCCGTCGAAGGGCTACACGAGCACGTGGTTCGACACCTGGCGTTTTGTGAACGGCAAGGCTGACGAGCATTGGGATCCGGCTACGTTGCCTGCTCCCGCGCCCAGGGCTGCTCCGGCCGCCGGACCTCCCACCGGCTATCTCGGCACACCGGAAGATCGCCACGCCATCGAACGACTGATGTGGTCGTACGATCGCGTGCTGGACACCTACGACGCCGACGCCTACGTCACCAAGTTCACGGCCGATGGGGCGTTCGGCCAGACCAAGGGCCGCGACGCGTTGCACAAGATGGTGGCCGACCTTGGCACCAGGAATGCAGAGCGCAAGGCGAAGGGCGAAGCGGCGCCGACCATGCGTCACTTCACGATGAACCAGTTCCTCGAGTTCACCGGTCCCACCACGGCACGCTACCACTACTACCATCAAACCGTGTTCGGCACCGGCGGCGCTGCGGGATCACCCGACGCTCCCCGCGTGGCTGCGTCGGGCAATGGCGTTGACGATCTGGTGAAAGTGGACGGAAAGTGGCTCATCAAGTACCGGAATGTCTCGGCGCCTGACGACAAATAGGATCGCTGCCACAGGGGCCAGTTTCCGCACTTAGCTGCATCCTAGATGCTGGAACTGGCGCCCGGACTCGCCCCCTGGCTCGCCGTTGCGCTGATCGCGCTGAGCTTTCTCACCTCGCTGATCACCGCCACCTTTTCACTGGGAGGCGGTTCGCTGTTGATCGCAGCGATGACCCTGGTGCTGCCGCCGCTCGTCGTCGTGCCAGTGCATGGTTGCGTTCAGCTCGGCAGCAATGCGGGTCGCGCCGTCGTCATGCGCGAGCATATCCAGTGGAAGTTCATCCTGTGGGTAACACTGGGTGCGGCCCTGGGATCCGTGATCGGCGGCCGCTTCGCCAACCTGCTGCCGGAAAAATGGTTTGCCGCGGCCATCGGTGTCTTTGTGCTCGTGACCACGTGGCTGCCGCAGCCGAAACTCATCACCAGCAGTCGAGCTGCGCAGTTCGTCGGTGGCGCGGCCGTGTCGGCCGTAGGGATGGTGGTCGGCGCAGCGGGGCCGCTGGTTGCGGCATTCGTGCGCGGCATTGCCGACCGGCGCGAGCTCGTGGCCACACACGCGACGCTCAATGCGTTCCAGCATGTGTTCAAGGTGATCGTGTTCCTGGCGATGGGGTTTGCCTTTCGCCAGTACCTGCTGCTGATCCTGTTGATGGTGATCGCCGGATTCGCTGGCACAAGGGTTGGCAGCCGCATGCTCACCCGCGTGCCTGAGAATGTGTTTCGGCTCGCATTTCGTATCCTGCTGAGCCTGGTGGCGCTGGGTTTGATCCGGCGCGCACTGGGGTAGCGCGGGATCCCGCCGCTATCGCAGTGCCAGAGCTTCCTTGACCACGCTGCGGTCGATGAACTTCGCCAGCTCCGCACGACTGCGCGCCGGGCGGTTGCTCACCCCCGCAAGCCATACCTCCTCCGTTTCGAGCACGTCCAGCATGTCCGGAATGATGTGGACGGGAAACTCCGTCTCCGGCCATCCCCATGCGATCTGCTCTTCCGAGAAGCCGAGGACACTCGAGATGTGGGGCAGGTAAGGTTTGGGATTCTTCTTCAGCGCGCTGGTGGCGTCGGCAACGGCGCGCACGAAGCGGACAATGGCGCGGCGCTTCCCGGGGTCGGCAAGGTCCGATGCCCGTGCGTTCAGATTGAACGCTTCACGGTATACCTTGCGGTCCTGCAGAACGATGGCGTCCTTGCCGAGCAGATGCACCGCGACTTCGGGCTCGGGTTCAAAGGTGGCCATGACATCCGCTTCGCCGCGCGCCAGCGCCTCGGCCATGCGGAAACGGCTGGGCGTGGCAGCTGCCTGACCCGCCTGGGCGGGTGTTGGCGCAGGCAGAGTGACCAGTGTGACGTCTTCTTCCTTCAGTCCCGCCCTGCGCAGCATCGCCACCAGGTAGTAATGTGCGGAAGTCAGGCGCGGCACGAGCACGCGCTTGCCCTTCAGGTCCGAGAGCTTGCTGATGCCTGCAGAGCGTCGTCCGACCAGACGATAGAAACTTTCGGCGACCGTCATGATGATGCGCAGGTCCGGGTTGGTCACTGATTCACGCAGCAGCTGTGTTTCAGCATTCGTTGCCAGATCCGCGGCACGGGAGGTGATGCTGACAACCCCGCCGGATGGAACTTCGATCTTCTGCGGATAGAAGTTACTGGCGGCGATGAGTACCGGCGAGAGCTCGATCCAGCGGGCACCTGCGACCTTGATCGGCGCCAGTGGTGCCTCGTCCCTGGGTGGAGCCGAGGCACAGCTTTGCAGCAGCAAGCCCGTGATTGCCAGGAGTGCAACGCGGACGCGCGTGCGCGAAGTCCGGTTGCAGAGGATTGGACGGGCTTGTGTGTTTTGCATGGCGCCCCTTCCTTGCTGTTATTCCCAGCCGGTCGGTGAGTTGTACGGCGCCGTGAAGCCCATGGCTTCGATCTCATGCACCATGCCATCGGCGCCGATCTTGAAGATATGCGCGGCCGGCAGGTCGAACGGCGCGAACGCCATGTTCTTCTTGTTGCGCTCGACCATGGTCCCGTCCAACGCCTTCACCTTGTAGGGCAGGTTGTCCATCGGGTGACGGAAGTGCGACAGGCCCATCACGAGGCCGGTTTCCGGATCTGCCGCAAACACGCGGCGGTTGTCGATGCGGGCAATGTACTGGAACGTGTTGCTGGTGAGTTGCTGACGGCAGTCACGCGCCACTTTCGGAGTCGCTGCTGCGCCCGGAATGGCGGGGGCCGTGGAGGGCGAGCCGCTGGCGGTGATCATGCCGTTCTCGTGACGTTCGCAATCGGGAGCGAAAGGCATCAACTCGCCATTGTTGTCGTCCAGCGCATCGTAGTAGGACGCGCCCATCTTGATCAGCTCGTCATGCGACTTGCGGTTGGCGACAGGGATCTCCGTGAAGATGCCGGGGCGCGGAGACTGCAGGTTGGCCATCTGGGGTTCACGCACGCCGGAGATCAGATGCTCTGCTTCCTTGATGCTTCCCTTTGCGTCGAGCTTCAACCGGATGGCGAGGATCGCAGGCTGCTCGACCGGCGGCTTCTTCGCCAACTCGGCGCGCTGCTCGGGCGATGCGCCCTGCGGGGCCTGCTGTGGCCCCATGTACGTCACCATCGCGAGATATCCGGCAGTCTGATTGACCTCGTCAGGCACGTGGATGGCAAAAGTGCTTGGGCCCTTCACGATGCTCTTCCACAGTCCTTCGCCGGGCCGGGTCTTGACGGTGTTCTCGACGAAAACGATCTGGTCGGACAGCGGTGCCTTGGCGATGTCGT
>JBDSGY010000234.1:0-3683 GCA_039918755.1 Steroidobacteraceae bacterium | reverse complement strand
GTGAACGACCACATCCACACGGCGAGGCTGACAGAACGGCCGTTCGTGCTGGTGGGCGACTCAGCGACCTATACCTGCGACGCACTGATCATCGCCACCGGCGCCGCCGCCAAGTATCTGGGGCTGCCGTCCGAAGAGGCGTTCAAGGGCAAGGGCGTTTCGGCGTGCGCGACCTGCGACGGTTTCTTTTTCCGCAAGCAGCAGGTGGCCGTCATCGGAGGCGGCAACACGGCAGTGGAGGAGGCACTGTATCTGTCGAACATCGCCTCCCATGTCACGCTCGTGCACAGACGGGACCGGCTGCGCAGCGAAAAGATCCTGCAGGATCGCCTCATGGCGCGCGTTGCGGAAGGCAAGGTCAGCATCCGCTGGAACCATGCGGTCGACGAGATCGTAGGCGATGACAGTGGCGTGACCGGGCTGCGCATCAGCTCGACCGACGGCAGCGGCAGCGAAACGCTTCCCCTCACTGGCGTATTCATCGCCATCGGGCATGCGCCCAACACCGGCCTCTTCGCCGGCCAGCTCGACATGCGCGGTGGTTATCTGAAGGTACAGACTGGCCTCGACGGCAATGCCACCGCCACCAGCATCCCGGGTGTGTTCGCCGCCGGCGATGTGGCGGATTCGGTTTATCGCCAGGCAATCACGTCCGCCGGCTCCGGCTGCATGGCCGCGCTCGATGCGGATCGTTACCTGGAATCACTGGAACACGGCCAGGGCGGCAGCTGACAACCCAGGCAGACAGGGCAGCCGGATGATCGAGGCGCGCGAACTCTCCTCGATCGACGCCGTGCCGGCAGCGCAATGGAATGCGCTGACTGGCACGGACTGTCCCTTCCTGCGCCATGAATTCCTCGCGGCGCTGGAGCACAACGGCTGCGTGGGCGCAGGCACCGGCTGGACACCTGCGCATCTGGCGCTGTTCGATGGGCACCGGTTGATCGCGGCCGCCCCGGTTTATCGCAAGACGCATTCCTGGGGCGAATTCGTGTTCGATTTCTCATGGGCACAGGCCTACGACCGCAACGGGATGAGCTACTACCCCAAGCTTTTGTGCGCGGTGCCGTTCTCGCCGGTCAACAGCGCGCGACTGCTGCTGGATCCCGCCATGCCGCAGGCGGCCCTGCTGGATGCAGTGATCGAGACACTGGAGGCGCGCTGCGCTGCGCAGGGCCTGTCGTCGGCGCATGCGCTGTTCATTGGCGATGCGGAACGCGCCGCCTTTGCCGGCCAGGACTGGCTGCTCCGCAGCGACGTGCAGTTCCACTGGCACAATGCGGGATACGGGGATTTCGAAGCCTACCTCGGCACTTTCCGCTCGGAGAAGCGCAAGCAGATCAGGCGCGAACGACGGCGCTGCGAAGAAGCCGGCGTGCAGTTCCTCACGGTGCATGGCACGGAAATCACGCCGGCACAGCTGCAGTTCGCCTACGCCGCGCATGCGCGCACTTTTCACCTGCATGGCCACGAGCCGTACTTGAACCTCGCGTGCTTTACCGAGATCGCGCGCACGCTGGGCGATGCGCTGATGGTGAAACTGGCGCTGCAGGGCGGCCAGCCGGTGGCTGCCGCCGTGTTCATGAAATCGGATGATGTGCTCTACGGGCGCTACTGGGGTGCTACCGGTGATTTCCACAGCCTGCATTTCGAGGCCTGCTATCACCAGGGCATCGACTACTGCATCGAACACGGCCTGTCCCGCTTCGAGCCGGGCACCCAGGGGGAGCACAAGGTCGTGCGGGGCTTCGTGCCCAGCCAGACCTGGTCGGCGCATTACATCGCCGATGGCCGCTTCCGCCATGCCATCGCCGATTTCCTGGTGCGCGAACAGTCTGCCGTCGAGGCGTATGCCGGCGAGATCGCCGCCCATTCCCCTTTCCGCCGCGAATGAAGCGCATCACCTGGCTGCATCCGCAGGATCCGCCTGACCGCTTCCCGCCGGTGTCGCAGGCACTGGATGACCCGCCCGGGCTGCTGGCCGCTGGCGGAGACCTGTCACCGGAACGGCTGCAGGCGGCCTACCGCCAGGGCATCTTTCCCTGGTTTTCACCCGGCGAACCGGTGCTCTGGTGGACGCCGGATCCACGCGAGGTGCTGTTTCCGCAAGCCATGCATATCTCCCGCAGCCTGCAGCGATGCATCCGCCGCGGCACCTTGCTGGTCACCGAAAACCAGGATTTCGCGGCCGTGATCGCCGCCTGCGCGGCCGCGCGCGGGCCCGAGACTGGAACCTGGATCACCGCCGAAATGCAGGCCGCCTACTGCGAGCTGCACCGCCGTGGGCTGGCCTCAAGTGTGGAGGTCTGGCAGGGCAGCGAGCTCGCGGGCGGCCTCTACGGGGTGCGCAGTGGCCGCGTGTTCTGCGGCGAGTCGATGTTCAGTCGACGCGACAATGCATCCAAGGTTGCCCTGGCCTGGCTGGCCCTGCGCTGCCCGGCGCGCGGGATAGACCTGATCGACTGCCAGATGCCGTCGGCCCACCTGCGCAGCCTGGGCAGCCAGCCCCTGCCACGACGCGAGTTCCTCTCCTACCTGCAGGACCGATAGCGGGGTATTTGCTTTGCCGGGCGGGTTTATGCAGAATTCGCCGCCTTTCTCCAAGGCTATTGCTCTAATTACACATGTCCAAAGACGACGCGATTCAAATGGAAGGCGAAGTGGCAGAGACCCTGCCGAACACCACGTTTCGCGTGAAACTGAAAAACGGCCACATCGTGACCGCGCATATATCCGGCAAGATGCGCAAGAACTACATCCGCATCCTGACTGGCGACGCCGTCACGGTAGAGATGACGCCCTACGATCTGTCGAAGGGACGCATCGTCTACCGCGGCAGGTAGTTTCGCCTTCAGGCCGGCTGCGGCAGCACCGGCCGCGCCAGCGGCGCCGAATCCAGCTTCAGCGATTTGCCATCTTCGGCCACCGAGACGGTGACGTGGCCGCCGTCGGCCAGCTTGCCGAACAGCAGTTCCTCCGCCAGCGGGCGCTTGATCTGTTCCTGGATCAGCCGCGCCATCGGCCGCGCACCCATCTTCGGATCGTAGCCGTGGTCCGCCAGCCAGCTGCGCGCCGCATCGTTTACCGACAGCTGCACGCCCTTCTGCTCCAGCTGCATTTCCACTTCGACCAGCAGTTTCTCGACCACGCGCTCGATCGTGAGCTTGGACAGCGGCTCGAACTGGATGGTCGCATCCAGGCGATTGCGGAACTCCGGCGTGAACAGGCGGCGGATGGCCTCCATGCCGTCGGAGACATTGTCGGCCTGCGTGAAGCCGATCGATGGGCGGCTCATTTCCTGCGCGCCGGCATTGGTCGTCATGACGATGATCACATGGCGGAAATCGGTCTTGCGGCCGTTGTTGTCAGTCAGCGCGCCATGATCCATGACCTGCAGCAGCAGGTTGAACACATCGGGATGCGCCTTCTCGATCTCGTCCAGCAGCAGCACGCAGTGCGGATGCTTGGAGACGGCCTCCGTGAGCAGGCCACCCTGGTCGAAGCCGACATAGCCCGGCGGCGCGCCGATGAGGCGCGACACCGTATGACGTTCCATGTACTCCGACATGTCGAAGCGCAGGAACTCCACGCCGAGGGAGAGAGCGAGCTGCCGCGTGACTTCGGTCTTGCCCACACCCGTGGGACCTGCGAACAGGAAGCTGCCCACCGGCTTGCGCTGCTCG
>JBDSGY010000233.1:0-3404 GCA_039918755.1 Steroidobacteraceae bacterium | reverse complement strand
GTCTCCTGCGCATCCTGCCCACGGGTATGATCCATATTCATACAGGCGTCGGCAATCTCGGCACCTTCTCGCATTCCAGCACCTCGCGCATCGCCGCCGAAGTGCTGAAGGTCGACTGGGCAGACGTGGTGATCGAGCGCGGCGACAGCCGCCGGAATCTGCCCTGGAACATCGGCCAGTTCGGCAGCAACACCAACTTCACCATGGCACGCACCAATTTCGTGGCAGCCACGGATGCGGTGACAAAGCTGAAGGAGATCGCCGCAAAGCGTTTCGGCGGCCCGCCCGACGGCTACGACATCGATGGCAAGCGCGTTTTCCGCAAGGGCAGCCCTGGTCAGGGCATGACCTACGCGCAGGCGGCACAGCAGGCGATTGTCCTCGGTGGCAGGTATGACGGGCATGAACTGCCAATGGACATCAATCCGATGACCCAGGTGTCTGCAACGGCACTGGCCGGCACGGGCCTGATTGGCGTGGCGAAGGACAACCTGCCGATGACAGGGTCGCCTTCGGCTTTCGCCGCGGCATTCGTGCAGATAGAACTGGATCTGGAGACCGGCCGATACGTGATCCAGGATTACGTCGGAGTTGCCGACTGCGGCACGGTGATCCATCCGTCCGGACTGGAAACGCAGATCAAGAGTGGCGCCGTGCAGGGCTTTGGCCTGGCAGGCCTGGAACGCATCGTCTACGACCCGCAGAACGGGCTGCCTGCGAGCGTGAGCTTCTATCAGGCGAAGCCGCCGACCTATCTCGATGTCGCACATCGCTTCAAGGTAGTAGGCGTGGACCTTCCCGATCCGTCCAGTCCGCTGGGCACCAAAGGCATCGGGGAGCCTTTGTTGGGCTGTGCTGCGTCGGCGCTTCTCTGCGCGATCTCCGAAGCCATCGGCGGGCATGTCTTCAATCGCACGCCCGTTGTCGCAGACATGATCCTCAACCATCTTGCAGGCCGCCCGCAGGCGCACGGGCCGCTGCAGGTCAACTGTCAATAAGGACGTCGCGATGCAACGGGACATGATGCCGCATTTCGACCTGTACCAGCCGGACAGCCTGGAGGCAGCGCTTGATCTTGCGAAACGCCTGGGCGCGGACGGCTGGATCGTCGGGGGCGGCCAGGACAGTTACGACTGGCTGAAGAACCGCATCAAGCGCACGGCGGCCGTAATCGATATCTCGGGCATCGCGGCGCTGCGCGGCGTGCGCGAGCGCGATGGCGGCATTGAGATCGGCGCGCTGACCACGCTGACCGAGATCGAAAGCGATGCGGTTGTGAAGGCGCGCTACTCGCTGCTGTCCACGGCTGCGGGTCGCGTTGCAAGTCCTCAGATCCGCAACATGGGCACGCTCGGCGGCAATGTCTGCCAGGACACGCGCTGCTGGTATTACCGCGGCGGCGTGGATTGCTATCGTGCCGGCGGCAACATGTGCTACGCCGATACGCCGGAAGGACAGAATCGCGAACACGCAATCTTCAATGCCAGCCGCTGCGTGGCGGTCACACCTTCCGACACCGCCAATGCACTCACCGCGCTCGACGCGAGCATGGTCATTGCCGGCAGCCGTGGTGAACGCGTGGTGCCAGCGTCGCGCTTCTTCATCGGGCCGGACGTCAACATCCAGCGCATGACGGTGATCGAGCCGGGCGAGATCCTCACTGCGGTGCGCATCCCGTCCACGTGGTCCGGGGCGCAGTTCTATTTCGAGAAGATCGCGGACCGCAATGTATGGGATTTCGCGCTCGTGAGCATCGCTGCGGCCTTTCGCATGGATGGCGATGCCATCCGTGATTCGCGGCTGGTGTGTGGCGCGGTCGCGTGCACTCCATTCAGGTTGCCTGAAGTGGAGCGGGCGCTGATCGGCGCAAGACGCAATGCGGAGACTGCCGACAGAATTGCACCACTGGGCACCCATGATGCGAAAACACTGAACTTCAACCAGTTCAAGCTGCCGCTCATGGAGAACCTGATCCGCCGCGCGATACGGGGCACATGAGCATGAACATTCTGCGATATGGACACGACAGCTACGGCGAACAGGTGGTCAACGGTGCATCGTGGGACCTGTTGCCCGTGGCCTTCTGGGCAGGCGTGGCAGTGATCGTCATCCACCTGGTCTACCGTGCATTCAGCAGACGCAGCGCGCACAAAGGCGGAGGTTGAGGCGATGGCGCAGGACAACAGGATACTTCGCCACGCCGGCATCGACCGGCTGTTTCACTGGTTGACTGCTGCCGCAATGACCGTGCTGCTGGCTACCAGCCTGCTGCCGGTCATCGGCGTGCGTTTTGCCTGGTATGGAATCCACTGGGTTGCCGGCTTGTTGCTCACCGTGCTGATCCTTCTGCACATCGTGCGCGGCGTGTTCTGGCAACGACCTTCGACGGTGTTCGTGATCCGCAGCACTGATCTGCACAGCGGTCGGGCAGGAAAGTACACGCTGCCGCAGAAGCTGATGCATCTGGCCTGGACCGTGGCAGTGCTGGTGGCCATCGTCACCGGCCTGCTGATGCTGCGCAAAGCCGGAGTTTCCTTTCTGGAGCGCGACCCGTACGTGCGCTCGCTGGCGGCCTGGGGCGTGC
Organism: Steroidobacteraceae bacterium; assembly: GCA_039918755.1. Taxonomy (GTDB): domain Bacteria; phylum Pseudomonadota; class Gammaproteobacteria; order Steroidobacterales; family Steroidobacteraceae; genus ZC4RG30. Next base: position 820 of record JBDSGY010000233.1, on the reverse strand, counting down.
TGACGCTGCTGCACGACCTGGCCGCGCTGCTTTCGGTGTTCCTGATTCTCGTGCATGTGTACTTTGGAATCCTGCCTGAAAAGCGCGCCTACCTGCGGGCGATGCTGTCCGGATGGGTCACGCGTGCCGACCTCAAGCCTGAACATGATGTGGACCGGGTGGAACGCGGTGACTGAAGCTGTATTGCTGGCGGAACGAATCCAGATCATCGAGCGCGGTTACGAATATCTGCTGGCCTATGCCGCACAAGGCAGGCAGGAAGACGCAGGTACGGAGCTGCGCCCCACGCTGGCGAAAATGCACGCTGCGCTGACCGGCATCCAGGGATCCATTCGCGTCGCTTTCGCGGGCCTGCCAGTCCCATCTGGCGTCGCCGATTTTACCGATGCGGTGGAGCGCGACGTGAAGGCCGCACGTGGCGCCATCGGACTTGTATTGAGCCGCGAACACATCGCGTCGCTGCTGGTGGACAACCTCAATGCGTCGGTGCATCTGCGCGCACTGCTCACCGATCTGTTCCTGATCGAGCAGGCCGGCAAGGCTGCATCGCTGCCAGGTTGATGACCGTGCCCACCACGATCACCGAAAACGAAACCGAAGTCATTCTCGCCCCGGTCGCAGGTCCTGCGGATGCGACGGTCATCTGGATGCATGGTCTGGGCGCCGACGGTTTCGATTTCGTGCCGATGGTGCCCGAGCTGCAGTTGCCGGCATCTGCGCGTGTGCGCTTCGTATTTCCGCATGCGGAGGTACGCCCGGTCACCGTCAACGCGGGCTACGCAATGCGCGCGTGGTATGACATTCGCGAGTTGACGCCCGA
>JBDSGY010000232.1:0-9032 GCA_039918755.1 Steroidobacteraceae bacterium | reverse complement strand
CGTCTGGACGTCCAAGGTCGAGATCGCGGTCGACCCGAATTCGTCCGCCCCGCCGCAGGTTTCCAACCCGCCGGTGACTCCACCTGCTGCCGGTGGGAGTGCGGCCGCTGCAGGTGGTGGCGGAGGCATTGGCGGCGTTGCGCTGCTTCTCCTTGCCGTGCAATGGCTCGCACGCATGAGACGACATTTCTTGCCGGTCTACAGGAGATCTCTCAGTCTGAAGTAAAGCATCGCGAGCACCAGCGCCGGCCTGCGCAGCACGGCGCCTCCCGGAAACTCGCGATGCGGGATCCGGGCGAACACATCGAAGCGTTCTGCGCTGCCGGCGATGGCTTCTGCCACCAGCTTGCCGGCGAGGCCAGTCAGCGCAATGCCATGTCCGGAGAATCCCTGCAGATAGTACACATCCGGTTCCAGCCGACCGAAGTCCGGTGCGCGGTTCAGCGTGATGTCCACGTATCCGCCCCAGGCGTGTGCGATGCGCACGTCCTTGAGCTGCGGGAAGACCTGCAGCATGCGTTGCTGCGTTGCGTGGGCGGTGTTGAAGGGATCGAGACCCGAATAGCTGACGCGGCCGCCGAACAGCAGGCGGTGATCGTTGCTGCGCCGGAAGTAGTCCAGCACCCAGTTGGTATCCGTGACGGCCGTGTTCTGCGGGAGCAGCGCGAGGGCGGTGTCTTCTCCGAGCGGTTCGGTCGCGACGATGTACGTGCCCACCGGCATGATGCGCCGGGCCAGCGCGGGCACCGTGCCGGCGAGCCAGGCATTGCCGGCAAACACGATCTGGCGACAGCGCAGCGCGCCGCCGGGGGTGATCAGGTGCAATGCGCCGTCGCGCCGTTCGTAGCGCAGCACGCGGCTGCCCTCGTGCACTACGCAACCCTGCTGTTCAGCGGCAGCAGCAAGTCCGCGGACGTACTTCAGCGGGTGCAGGTGACCGCTGTTCGGATCGAGCAGGCCGCCGATATAGCGTTCGCTTGCCACGCGCTCACGCGTTGCGGGCTGGTCCAGCAGTTGCACGCTGCGATAGTCATACACGCGATGCAGTTCTTCCTGCCACTGCGCAAGCTCCGCCAGTTGCCGCGGCTTGATGGCCACATGCATCTGTCCGCCCACGTAGTCGCAGGCGAGTGCATGGGTCGCGATCAGTTCGCGCATCAGCGTGAGCGCTTCGATCGACATGTCCCAGATGCGCCGCGCATCCGTGGCGCCAAGCATCGCGATGAGCTTGTCCTGTCCCGCGGCGACGCCGAAGATCGCCTGCGCCCCGCTGCGGCCGGAGGCGCCCCAGCCGATGCGTTCGGCCTCGAGCAGCGCTACGCGATAGCCGCGTTGCGCCAGATGCAAGGCAGCCGAAACTCCGGCAATACCGCCACCCACCACGCCGACGTCGCAGTCCGCAGTACCGGCAAGGGCAGGGCGCAGCGGCACCTCCGGCAGGGATGCCCAGTACCAGGGACGAGGATCAATGCCTGCGCTCATGACCGGAGGTCGCGCGGGTTGTTCACAGCTGCGGCAGGTAGATCGCGCATTCCTGCGGCGTGACATGCGCACTGAACTCGTCGAGCTCATGGCGCTTCACCATCGCATACAGCCGATGCAGCTGCTGGCCCAGCAGTTCGCGGGCGAAACTGCTGTGGTCAAACCGGTCCAGCGCCGTGGGCCAGTAGCGCGGCAATGCTTCGCCCAGGTGTTGGGTGCCGGAATAGGCATTGCCTTCCAGTGGCGGGTGAGGCCCGCGCTGGTCGGTGAGCCCTTTCAGCAATCCGCCGAGTATCCAGCCCATCACCAGGTACAGATTGGCTTCGGCGCCGGCGACCCGATGCTCCAGGCGACGGTTGGCGGCATCGCTCACGGGCACGCGCAGCGCCGCGCCCCGGTTGTTCACCGACCAGTCGGCCGTCAGTGGCACATAGGCTTCGGTGCGGAACCGGCGCCATGAGTTGGCCAGCGGCGCGAAGATCGCCATGCCATCACCCATCGTTGCCAGCATGCCCGCCGCTGCCTGCTGCATCATCTCGCTGCCCAGCGGATTCCCGGAAGCGAAGACATTGCGGCCTGCTGCGTCGTTCAGGCTGATGTGCACATGCAATCCGCTGCCCGCCATGTCCGCATAGGGCTTGGGCAGGAACGTGGCATCCATTCCATGGTGCCGCGCCACGCATTTCACGATGCGCTTGAAGCGCACTGCCTGGTCGCAGGCCGCCAGCGCATCATCGCCGTGCTGCAGGTTGACCTCGAACTGGCCGGGGCCATATTCCGCCAGCGCCGTGGTGGACGGCACGGCCTGCGCACGACAGGCGCTGTCGATGTCGGCCAGCACGGCGGAGTACGCATCCAGATCCAGCATTGAATTGATCTGCGTGCGATATTCGCGCCGGCCGGTAAGGGGTGAACGCGGAGGCTGTGGCATTCCGTGCGCAGTGCGTTCGCAGTCGATCAGGTAGAACTCCAGTTCCACCGCCACCACCGGTTTCAGGCCCAGCGTCGCGAACTGTGCCAGCACACGCTGCAGCAGGTGGCGCGGATCGCCAGCAAAGGGCAGGCCGTCGCGGTCGTGCATCGTGGTCTGCACCTGCGCCACGCCGTGCTCCAGCCAGGGAACATCGAACAGCGTGCGCGCGATCGGCAGGCACGGGCGATCGGCATCCCCTTCATCGAATCCCAGGCCCGTCTGCTGCACGGTGCCGCCCGGGACGTCCAGCGCGAACATCGAGCCCGGCAGCAGGAGGCCGGTATCGAAGATGCTGCGGGCGCTCGCGATGTCGACGCGCTTGCCGCGATCCACGCCATGGATGTCGTGCAGGAGCACGTCGATGAAACGCAAAGCAGGTCGCGCGGCCAGGAAGGCGTCCAGTTCTTGCAGCATGCCAGCGTCCCTTGTGGCCGCACCCGCCGGCACGGCCTGTTTAGAATTTGGTTACACCAGCCTACTGTGAGTCCGCTGCCTTATCAATTTTTCCAAGTCTTTCGGGGACTTGCAGGGCTATCCAGAGGATTTGCAGCGCGCGTGGGGCGCCTTGTGGTGTAATGTTTTGGGATGGTACTGCCCGCTTTGGCCGTATCGCCGTAGAACATATTAAACATTCACGCAGCCATGTCTGCCCGTAAACCCGTCATCGGAATCCCCGCCGACCGGCGCATGCTGGGACCGCATCCGTTCCACGCCGTGGGCGAGAAATACATCACCGCTGTGCTGCGCCAGGCGGATGCATTGCCGCTGCTGATTCCCTCCCTCGGCGACGAGCTGGGTCTGGCGGCGCTCCTCGACGAACTGGATGGCCTGCTGTTCACCGGCAGCCCATCGAATGTGGAGCCGGCGAGATACGGTGGCGATGCAAGCCGCCCCGGCACGCTGCACGACCCGGCCCGCGACGCGACGACGCTCGGCCTGATCCCGCGCGCGATCGAGGCGGGAGTGCCCGTGCTTGGAGTGTGCCGCGGCTTCCAGGAGATGAATGTCGCCTTCGGCGGCACGCTGTGGCAGCACGTGGAAGAGATATCGGGCTACCGGGTGCATCACGAGGACCTGCGCGCGCCACTGGACGAACAGTACGCGCCAGCCCACGAAGTGATCTTTGCGCCTGGCGGACTGCTGGCGCGCATCGGTGGCTGCGACCGCGTGATGGTCAACTCGCTGCACCACCAGGGCGTGCGCGAGCTCGGGCTGGGATTGATCGAGGAGGCGCGTGCTGCAGATGGCCTGATCGAGGCCTTCCGCGTGCGTGACGCCCGGCGCTTTGCGCTGGCAGTGCAATGGCACCCTGAATGGAAGGCGCAGGAGAATCCGTTCTCCACGGCGCTGTTCAAGGCTTTTGGCGACGCGGCACGTGAACGTGCCGTGCGCGATATCAGCAGGTGATTTATGACGACCGATATCCATCAGTTTTTTCGTGAACGCGGCATCTCGGAGGTCGAGGCCATCATTCCCGACATGGCCGGCATTGCCCGCGGCAAGATCATGCCCGCGCAGAAGTTCGCAGCGGATGAGGGCATGCGGTTGCCGGAAAGCATCTTCCTGCAGACGGTGACCGGGGACTATCCCGCCGATACTTCGGCGGCGATGAGCCCGGCCGAGATCGATATCGTGCTGAAGGCCGATACCCGCACGGTGCGGGTGGTGCCGTGGGCGGCCGAGCCCACCGCGCAGGTGATCCACGACTGCTTCTATTCCGATGGCCGGCGCGTGACGATGGCACCGCGGCATGTCCTGCGGCATGTGCTGGAGCTGTATGCGCAGCGTGGCTGGGAGCCGGTGATTGCTCCCGAGCTCGAGTTCTACCTCATCGAGCCGAACATCGACGCGGACTATCCGCTGAAGCCGCCGATCGGTCGCTCGGGCCGCGCCGAACCGGGCCGGCAGAGCTACAGCATCGCGGCGGTCAACGAGTTCGATCCGCTGTTCGACGACATCTACGCCTTCTGCGAGGCGCAAGACATCGAGATCGATACGCTGATCCATGAAGACGGTCCGGCGCAGATGGAGATCAACTTGCTGCACGGCGATCCGCTGGATCTGGCGGACCAGGCCTTCCTGTTCAAGCGCACCGCGCGTGAAGCCGCGCTGCGTCACAAGATGTACACGACGTTCATGGCCAAGCCGCATGCCAAGGAGCCGGGCAGCGCCATGCACATCCATCAGAGTATCGTCGACAAGAACACAAAGAAGAACATCTTCAGCAACAAGGATGGTTCGCCGTCACAGCTGTTCTTCTCGCATATCGCGGGCCTGCAGAAATATCTGCCGGCCGCGATGTCGCTGTTCGCGCCGAATGTGAATTCCTACCGCCGTATCACCCGCGCGGCGCTGGCGCCCATCAACGTGCAATGGGGTTACGACAACCGTACCGCCGGTCTGCGCGTGCCGGTATCCGCGCCGGAGGCCCGCCGCGTTGAAAACCGCGTGGGTGGCGCCGATGCAAATCCCTATCTCGCCATCGCCGCCTCGCTGGCCTGCGGTTACCTCGGCATGATCGAAAACATACAGCCCTCGGAGCCGATTGCGGGTTCCGCGCACGACCTGCCTTTCGCGCTGCCTCGCAATCTGGACAGCGCGCTGCGCCGCCTGGGCGAATGCGAGCCGCTGATCGGCATCCTCGGCGAGCCCTTCGTGGCTGCGTTTTCAATCGTGAAGTCCGCCGAGTACGAAGTGTTCCTGCAGGTGATCAGCTCCTGGGAGCGTGAGCACCTGCTGCTGAACGTCTGACGCAGTCCATGACAGCAGGGCGCGCCATGGACCAGCAAGAACAGTTCCGTCACTGGCAGGCGCTGGACGCTGCCCACTTCCTGCATCCGTTCTCCGATTCAAAGCAGATCGGCGAGCGCGGCACGCGCATCATCACGCGCGCCGAGGGAATCTATCTCTACGACGGCGAGGGCCGCCGGCTGCTCGACGGAATGTCCGGGCTGTGGTGCGTGGCAGTGGGGTATGGGCGCAAGGAGCTCGCCGAAGTCGCCGCGCGGCAGATGAACGAGCTGCCGTACTACAACAGCTTCTTCCAGTGCGCCACGCCACCGGCGATCGAGCTTGCGGCAAAGCTGGCCGAGATCACGCCGCCGCAGTTCCAGCATGTGTTCTTCACGGGTTCCGGCAGCGAGTCCATCGACACCATCATCCGCCTGACGCGCCGTTACTGGCAGCTGGAAGGGCAGCCCGAACGCAACATCATCGTCAGTCGCTGGAACGGCTACCACGGCAGCACCATTGCCGGCGCCGGCCTCGGCGGCATGAAATGGATGCACGAGCAGGGCCTGCTGCCCATGCCCGGCGTCGAGCACATCAACCAGCCGTACTGGTACGAGCGCGGCGGTGATCTGTCGCCCGCTGAATTCGGGCGCCGCACGGCCGCCGAGCTGGAGGAGGTCATCCTGCGGCACGGTCCCGAGCGCGTGGCCGCATTCATCGGTGAGCCGGTGCAGGGCGCCGGCGGCGTGATCATCCCGCCAGAATCCTACTGGCCCGAAGTGCAACGCATCTGCGATCGCCATGGAATCCTGCTGATCTCCGACGAGGTAATCTGCGGCTTCGGGCGCACCGGACAGTGGTTCGGTTGCGAGCACTACGGCACACGGCCCGACCTGATGTCGATGGCGAAGGCGCTGTCGTCCGGCTATCTGCCCATCGGCGGTGTCATGGTGGGCGACCGGGTGGCGAAGACACTGATCGCAAAGGGGGGCGAGTTCGGCCATGGCTTCACCTATTCGGGGCATCCGGTGTGCGCCGCGGTGGCCCTGGCAAATCTGCAGATCATCCAGCGCGAGAAGCTGGTGGAGCATGTGCAGACCACGGCCGGGCCTTACCTGCAGCGCCGCTGGGCGGAACTTGCGGCGCACCCGCTGGTAGGGGAGGCGCGAGGCCTGGGTCTGCTCGGCGCACTGGAGCTGGTCAAGGCCAAGGAACCCAGGACGTGGTTCGATCCGCGCGGCAAGGTCGGCGAACGCTGCCGAGACAATGCCATTGCCAACGGTCTGGTCATGCGCGCGACGCGCGACACGATGATCATCGCGCCGCCACTGGTCATCACCACCACCGAAATCGACGAGCTGATTGAAAAGGCGTGGCGCACGCTCGACCAGACCCTGGCTGGTTTGCAAAAGGATGGCTGGCTATAGTTAGATCGAAGTAACCGGGTTGTTGCGATCTGGTTGTAATCCTCAACTTAACGCTCACGAGGGAATCCGCGATGGCACTTCAACTGCGACACCTGACAGCCATGGCAGCACTCGGGGTGCTGCTCGCCGCCTGCGGCGGCAAGCCTGCGGAACCGCCCAAGACCGATGCATCGGGCGCCGCTGCTGCTGCCATCGACACTGACGAAGAGAAGGTCGTCAATGTCTACAACTGGTCGGACTACATCGAGCCCACCGTCATCGAAGCCTTCGAAAAGGAGACCGGCGTCAAGGTCAACTACGAAGTGATGGATTCCAACCCGATGCTGGAAACCAAGCTGCTGGCCGGACGCACCGGTTACGACGTGGTGGTGCCTTCGGCCTCGTACCTGGCCCGGCAGATCAAGACGGGCATCTACCAGAAGCTCGACAAGGCAAGACTTACCAATTACAAGAACCTGGATCCGGCCCTGACCAAGCGCCTGGAAGTGTTCGACCCGGGCAATGAATACGCCGTGAACTACATGTGGGGTACCTCGGGCGTCGCGTACAACGAAGCCATGATCAATGCCGCCCTGCCAAATGCCCCGGTGGACAACTCGGCGATGTTCTGGGATCCAAAGGTGATCTCGAAGTTTGCCAAGTGCGGCGTGTCGGTGCTGGACGAGCCCAGTGAAGTGGTTGGCTCGGTGCTGATGTTCCTGGGCAAGGATGCCAACAGCGAGTCGCTGGATGATCTCAAGGCAGCGGAAAAGGTGCTGCTCTCGATCCGCCCGTATGTGCGCCTGATCAATTCCTCGAAATACATCGAGGACCTGGCCAATGGGGAAATCTGCCTGGCAATGGGCTGGTCCGGTGATGCGCTGCAGGCGCGCGATCGCGCCAACGAAGCCGGCAAGGGCATCACCATCAAGTACAAGATCCCCCGCAACGGCGCGGTGCAGTTCTTCGACAACATGGCAATTCCTGCCGATGCCGGCCACGTGAAGAACGCCCACCTGTTCATCGACTACATGCTGCGTGCCGACGTGGCAGCAAAGAACAGCAATTTCCTGAGCTATGCCAACAGCAACGCGGCCTCCTGGCCGATGGTGACTGCGGAAGTAAAGGACAATCCCGAGGTCTATCCGACGCCGGACATGATGGCGAAGATCACGGCCGATCTGCCGGAGAGCGCGGAATACACGAAAGAACTCACGCGCGCCTGGACGCGCTTCCGCACGGGCAAGTAGCCGCTTGCCCGGCCCGTGCATCGCCTGAAGGTGATGCACGGGCCCTTTCGCATACCCCGGGGAAGTCATGTCCGAACGTCGCAGCGAGAAGATCAAGTTCGAACCCTGGCGCGATCCGAACGCCCAGGCCTATGTGCGGATCGAGAACGTCACCAAGAAATTCGGTGACTTCATCGCCGTCAACAATGTCTCGCTGAAGATCTACCAGAAGGAAATCTTTTGTCTCCTGGGCGGATCGGGCTGTGGCAAGTCGACCTTGCTGCGCATGCTGGCCGGGTTTGAGTCCGCCAGCGGCGGCGGCATCCATATCGACGGCCAGGACATGGCCGGCATCCCGCCCTACGAGCGGCCCGTGAACATGATGTTCCAGTCCTACGCACTTTTCCCCCACATGACGGTGGAAAAGAACATCGCCTTCGGCCTGGAGCAGGAACGGCTGTCGCGCAGCGAGATCGCCACGCGCGTCACCGAGATCCTGGACATCGTGAAGCTGGGCGAGTTTGCGGTGCGCAAGCCGCACCAGCTGTCGGGCGGCCAGCGGCAGCGCGTGGCGCTCGCCCGCGCGCTCGTGAAGCGGCCGAAACTGCTGCTGCTCGATGAGCCCCTGGGAGCGCTCGACAAGAAGCTGCGTGAACACACGCAGTTCGAGCTCATCAACATCCAGGAACAGCTGGGCGTCACCTTCATCGTCGTTACCCACGACCAGGAAGAGGCCATGACGCTGGCGTCACGCATCGGCGTGATGCACCGGGGCGAGATCGTGCAGATCGGCACGCCCACCGAGATCTATGAATTTCCCTCTTCGAAGTTCGTGGCCGACTTCATCGGCTCGGTGAACATGTTCGAGGGGCGGCTGGTCGAGGACCTGCCTGACCGCGTGCGCATTCATTCCGACGAACTCGGGGGGCTTGTCCATGTGGATCACGGCATCAGTGCAGCGCCCAGCACCAGCCTGTGGGTGGCCATCCGCCCGGAGAAGATCGATATCAAGCGCACGCCGCCGGCGATCACGCACGAGAACTGCGTGCAGGGCGTGGTCAAGGAAATCGCCTACATGGGCGACGTTTCGATTTTCCTGGTGAAGATCGACACCGGCAAGATCATCCGTGTGACGCTGCCCAACATCGAACGGCTTTCCGATGACGAACGCATCATGTGGGACGAGACGGTCTACCTCACCTGGCATCCGGG
>JBDSGY010000231.1:0-4662 GCA_039918755.1 Steroidobacteraceae bacterium | reverse complement strand
CCGCACATCGCGTTCATTGTCGGCCACCACCACTTCATACTTCGGCAGCATGTCGTAGAAATCGAACTTCTCGGCGGGATCGCCGGATTCCGCGCCAGGGGCTTCGGCCTGGGCGTTCTTGCTGTTGCGGGGCTGCGGCGCCTTCTCGACGTCCGCCGGCCTGGCGCGATGATCGAACACGAACACCCCGAGCGCGACCACCAAGCCCACCGCCAGTCCTGCACCAAACTGCTGGTACTGCTTGATGTCGACCGGGCTGTTGCGATTGCCGCCGTGCTTGTAATCACGCGCGGACATGCGTGACCGCGAGCCGCTCACATGCTCTCCGGAGCGGAAACGCCCAGCAGATGCAGCCCGTTCTTCACCACCTGCTGCGTGGCGATGGCGAGCGCAATGCGTGCATTGCGCAGCCGGTCGTCCTCGACGATGAACTGCGCGGCGTTGTACCAGGTGTGGAAGCAGTTCGCGAGCTCGCGCAGGTAATGCACCAGCGTATGCGGCGCGCGGTTCTCGCCCGCCAGCTGGATGATCTCCGGATACCGGCCCAGCGCGGTGAGCAGTGCGGTCTCCTGCATCGAATCCAGCGCATCGAGACCCGCCAGCCCCTGGGCGGCATCGTATTGATAACCCTTCGCCACCAGCTGCTTCTGCACGCTGGCCACGCGGGCGTGCGCGTACTGGATGTAATACACCGGGTTGTCGTTGGTGCGGGACTTCGCGAGCTCCAGATCGAAATCCAGCGCCTGGTCATTGCCGCGCATCACATAGAAGAAGCGCGCGGCGTCGTTGCCCACTTCCTGGCGCAGCTGCCGCAACGTCACGAAGGTGCCGCCACGCGTGGTCATTGGCACCTTCTCGCCGCCACGGAACAGCGAGACGAACTGCACCAGCAGCGCCTCCAGTGATTCGCCCGGCTCGCCCATGGCCTGCAGGCCAGCGCGCACGCGCGCCACATAGCCATGGTGGTCGGAGCCGAGGATGTCGAGCAGCAGGTCGAAGCCGCGCTCGCGCTTGTCCAGGTGATAGGCGATGTCGGACGCGAAATAAGTCTTCACGCCGTTCTCGCGCACCACCACGCGATCCTTTTCGTCGCCGAACGAAGTGGCGCGAAACCAGAGCGCGCCGTCCTTCTCATACACATGGTCCTGCCGCCGCAGCCGTTCCAGCGCGCGGTCGATGGCGCCGTTCTCGCTCAGCGAGCGTTCCGAATACCAGGTGTCATACGTCACGCCGAATTCGGCGAGATCGTCCTTCATGTCGGCGAGGATCTCCTCGAGCGTCAGGTCCGCGATCTCGCGGAACGCCGCTTCGCCGATCAGCAGCCTCGCGCGCGTGATCACCGCATCGATGTACGCATCCTTGTCGCCACCCTCCGGTTCATCGGGCGGCAGGTTGCCGAACAGCTCGCCCTCCGGACGCTGCAGCCCCGAATCCACCTTCTGCAGCAGGTTCGCCGCGATCTCGCGCACGTACTCGCCCTTGTAACCATTCGCGGGAAACGTGAAGGTCTCGCCGCAGGCTTCCAGATATCGCAGCCACACGCTGACCGCGATGATGTCCATCTGCCGGCCGGCGTCGTTGATGTAGTACTCGCGGTGCACGGCATAGCCGTTGGCATCGAGGATGTTGGAGACGCTGGCACCGAACGCGCCATGCCGGCCGTGGCCCACATGCAGCGGCCCGGTGGGGTTCGACGACACGAACTCCACCAGCACCTTGCGCCCCGCGCCAATGCCATTGCGCCCGAAAGCGTCGCCCGCGTCGTGCACCCGCCGCACCACATCGGCCTGCGCCTGCGCGGCCAGATAGAAATTGATGAAGCCCGCGCCGGCGATCTCGACGCGCGTGACATGCGGGCTCGCGGGCAGCACGGCAACGATCGCCTGCGCCAGTTCGCGCGGCGGCTTGCGTGCGGCCTTCGCCAGGCGCATGGCCAGGTTGGTGGCGAAATCGCCATTGGCGGCGTCGCGCGTGCGCTCCACGCCCAGGTTGTCGGCGACGAAGTCGGCGGGCAGCAGGTCTCCCTTAAGACGTGCCACGGCGGCATGCAGCAGCTGTTCGATCTCTTGCTTCAAGGTGTCTGGTCCGGCCGGAGGAGGGCAGTGAGCGGGACGCGCAAGTCTACCTGCGCGCGCGCGCCAGCAGGAGGCTTCAGAACACCTCGAGCGGATCCACGTCCAGCGCCCAGCGCAGCGAGCGCGGCGCGTGCACGCCCGCAAGCTGCGGCACCCATCCGTCCAGGAAGCGCTGCAATAACGCCCGTTGCGGGGATTCCACCAGCAGCTGGGCATGGTGCCGGTCGGCGCGCCGGAACATGGCCGCCGGCACCGGCCCGCGCAGCATCACGCCGGCTGGCGGCTGGGCCAGGTCGCGGGCAAGTTCCAGGAAACGGCTGGCGCCGTCCGCTGAAGTGTCATTCGCGCGCAGCAATGCCAGCCGCGAGAACGGAGGCCAGCGCGCCGCCTGCCGTTCGGCCAGTGCGCTGGCCGCGAACCCGGCATAGCCGTCATGCAGCAGCGTGGTCAGCAGGGGATGTTCGGGGTACTGGCTCTGGATCAGCACCTCGCCCGGCCGCTCCGCACGGCCGGCCCGGCCTGCCACCTGGACGATCGTCTGCGCCAGCCGCTCGGCCGCGCGGAAGTCGGTGCTGAACAGGCTCTGGTCGGCATTCAGCACCACCACCAGCGTCACATCGGGGAAGTGATGTCCCTTGGTCAGCATCTGCGTGCCCACGAGGATGCGGGCGCTGCCACTGTGCACGCGATCGATGGCGCCTTCGAGCTGCGTCTGCTGGCGCAGCGCATCGCGATCGAAACGCTCGATCGCATACTGCGGAAAATGCGCGGCCAGCGTTTCTTCCACACGCTCGGTGCCATGGCCCAGCGCATGCACCTCATGGCCGCAGCGCGGGCAGCGCGCGGGCAGCGCTTCGTCCGCGCCGCAGTGATGACAGGCCAGCCGCCCGCCGCGCAAGTGCACCGTCATGCGCGCATCGCAGCTGTGGCATGGCGCGATCCATCCGCAGCCCTGGCACAGCAGCGTCGGCGCATACCCACGCCGGTTCAGATAGAGCAGCACCTGCGTGCCCGCTTCCAGATGCCGCTGCATCGCCTGCAGCACCGGCGTCGCAATCCCCTTGTGGACCGCATGCGCGCGCATGTCGATCAGCGCCAGTCGCGGCGGCACGGCGCTGCCGGCGCGTTCCGGCAGCAGCAGATGCACCAGGCGTCCCTGTGTCACGTTCTGCAGCGATTCCAGCGATGGCGTCGCCGAGCCCATCACCACCGGCACCTTCTGCTGCTGCCCGCGCAGCAGCGCGAGGTCACGCGCCGAATAGCGGAAGCCGCCTTCCTGCTGCTTGTACGAGCTGTCGTGTTCTTCGTCGACGATGATGAGCTGCAGTCCCGGGATCGGCGTGAACACCGCCGAGCGCGTGCCAATCACGATGCGTGCACGGCCGGTCGCCGCCAGATGCCACGCGTTCGCGCGTTCCGTATCCGTGAGTCCCGAATGCAGCGATGCAATGCTCGCGGCAAAGCGGCGCTCGAATCGTTCGAGCAACTGCGGCGTCAGGCCGATCTCCGGGCACAGCACCAGCACCGAACCGCCGCGTTCCAGCACTTCGCCCACGGCGCGCAGATAGACCTCGGTCTTGCCGCTGCCGGTCACGCCGTCCAGCAGGAAGTTGCTCACCGCGCCGCGCGCAGTCGCTTCGCGCAGCGCCTGCACCGCGGTTTCCTGTGCGGCGGTGAGCACCGGCGCTGCTTCACGGGCGCTGATCGACGCGGACTCGGCCGCAGTGACCGGCGTGTGCAAAGTCCGCTGCACCCAGCTCTTTTCCACCAGCTTGCGAGCGAGCGTGCGCCAGCCCGGGCACGCTCCGTCCAGCGTGTCCTCATCGACAGGGCCCTGCACCAGCGCCGTCAGCAGCTGCAGCTGCTTCGGGGCACGCTGCAAAGCCTTGTCATCCAGTGCAGCGGTACCCGCATCGGTGATGGACCAGTACGGCTGAGGTGAGCCCGGTCCGCGGCCTTCGCGCAGCAGCCGCGGCAAAGCCGCCGCGAACACTTCGCCGACAGGATGGTGGTAATAGTCGGTGGCCCACTCCAGCAACTGCAGATCCGCCGCACCCAGCAACGGCACCGCATCGAGCACCTCGGCCACGTCGCGCAGTTTTTCCGGCGGCACATCGGTCTGTTCGGTAGTCCGCACCAGGATCCCGACCAGTTGCTGCCTGCCGAACGGCACGCGCACCCGCGCCCCGGCGATTGCAACCAGCGGCGCAGGCAGCCGGTAGTCGAACAACCGGCGCAGCGGTGTGTCGAGCGCAACCTGGCAGAATTGGGGAAGGGAACCGGTGTTCAAATGGCCGCGGGTCGCTTCAGGCGAAGCCCAGCGCAACCTTGCCGAAGTGCTTGCCCGCTTCGAAATAGCGGTATGCATCCTGTGCGTCCGTCGCATCGAAGACGCGGTCCACCACCGGCTGGATCTTGGCCACGGCCACGAAACGCGCTAGATCCTCATGCATCCGCCGGCTGCCCACGAACACGCCCTGCACGCGCGTGGCGCCGACGATCAGCGAACGCGGCAGGATCGCGCCGCCAAAGCCGCTGACGCCGCCGATCACCGCAACCGTGCCCTGCATCCGCACCGAGGCCAGTG
>JBDSGY010000230.1:0-5565 GCA_039918755.1 Steroidobacteraceae bacterium | reverse complement strand
GCAGGCGGCGAGCAGACCCAGGGCAGCGGCAATCAGGATATGGCGCAGATTCTTCACGAGGCGGCTCCCTTAATTGCCCTTGCAGTAGGCGGCGGTCTGGGCGAATACGTCCTTGACCTTGTAGCCTCCACTGCGGAACACACCGATGATGCTGTTGACCGCGGCGCGGTCCGCACCGTCGACCGGCGGATGCAGACACACCGTCTTGAATACCTTTTCGACCTGGCAGCGCGCGAACTGGTCACTGCTGGCCAGTTCCTGTCCCATGGACTTGGCGCCACTGCCACTGCCCGGCAGGCTGCCGCTGAACCCGAGCACGGTATTCGCACCCTGGCGCCAGTAGTTGTTCCAGCCGTCGTTCTTGGTCACGTAGCCCGGCTTGAAGTTGTCCTGGTTAATGAGGTACTTCGGCTGCACCTGGCCGCTGGTGTATTCGATGCGGCCGGTGGTCTCGTTGAAGTTGTAGTAGGCAAAGGCCTGCGCCAGCGGATCCATGCCGCTGTGGCAGCCGATGCAGCCGTTCAGGAACAGGCGGCTGTCGCCACCGGGTGAGCGGCTCACATCCTGTCGTATGCGGTCCGGCGGCAGGTTCACATCGTGCACCTGCTCCATGTCCTTGCACATGTGGTTCAGCATGGTGAAGCGGAACATGGCGCGGTTGGTCCCGGCAACGAAGAAGGCCTGCGCCGCGGCGCGCGTGGTCAGCACGCCTGCCGTCGCCGGTGCCGGAATTCCGGTATGGGCCGACTGCGTGGATGCGACCAGCACGCTGGGACTGGACAGATCCACGTCCTGGTCTTCCATCTGCTGGTAGAGATCATTGTTGGCCGGCGAATATGCCGGCAAGCCGCCGCCACCCACGTACAGGATGTCGGCCGAGAGCAGCGTGTTGAACGGGACGTCATCGCGGACCATGCCGATCACGGTGGCGGTGTAGTCGTTCAGCGGCACGAACACGCTTTGATCGCGATTGGTCCAGGGCGTGACCCAGTTCTTGAGCGTCGCGGTGTAGAACGTCGGCGCCTGCATGGCCAGGCGCGCCGCGCCGACGGCGTCGCCGCCGACGATGAGCGCCTCCATTGCATCAAGCGTGGCGGCCGATGGCGGCACCCCCGCGATGCGATCGTGGATGCGCTTGGCCTGCGCGCGCTGCACCGGACCGGCATCTGCAGTGGCGGCACACAACGACAGTGTGACGCCCACGGCGGCCGCGACCAGACTCTTGCACCTGTGAACTCGTTTCATGAGACCCATCCTCAGTGTCGCGGAACTTCCGCGGCCGTTTCCCTTGGGCAGCGAATCTATATGCGTTCCGGAACCCGCTGTAATGTCTCAAGCGACAGACGTCGCTGCGTGCAGACAACGCACGGTTTTCTGTCGCAAAGATATGATTCGCCGGGCAATGTGGGAGCTGCGTCACAGCCACGCTCCGCTCGGCAGACTACTTACGTCATACGCGCCCGCCATGCGGGTACTTAGGATGCAATCGTGAACAGAATTTCAATCAAGTGCCGCGCGCTGGCTGCCTGCGCCGCCGTGGCCCTTCTCGCTGGTTGCAGTGGTGGCGGCAGCGTGAACCTCGGCAGCGGCCAGGCCGCCGATCCGGGCACGGTCGACTTTCCCATTGCCTATGTCAAACGCACGATTCCGCTGCAGCAGGATGACCTGCGCAAGGAACGCGGCACGGTTCCCGATGCTGATCTTTTCTTCCGCGATCGCGCATCGCCGTCGTCCGTCGAACGCAGCATCACCGAACGCGTTACCGGCGCCACCAACCGTTACGACATCAAAGACGTCGACGTTTCACCCGACGGCAAGAAGATCATCTTCGCGATGCGCGGACCCTTGAATGCCAACCAGGACGAGGAAAAGGCTCCCTTTTGGGGGATCTGGGAATACGACATTCCTGCCGATGACCTGCATCGCGTCATCCGTTCCGACACGATCGCCTCCGAGGGCAATGACATCGGCCCGCAATACCTTCCCGATGGCCGCATCTTGTTCACGTCGACGCGGCAGCGGCAGTCGCAGGCGATCCTGCGCGACGAAGGCAAGCCAGGCTACGAAGCGCAGACCGACGATCGCAGCGAAAGCGCCTTCGTGCTGCATGTCATGAAGGCCGACGGCACGGATATCCACCAGATCTCGTTCAACCAGAGCCACGATCTGTGGCCCTCGGTGATGGCGGACGGGCGTGTGCTGTTCACGCGCTGGGATGGTGCCACGGGCCGCGGCATGCATCTCTACACGGCCAATCCGGATGGCACGCACCTGCAGCTGCTGTATGGCGCGCGCAGTCATCTTACCGGCACGCCCGATGCCAACGGGCCCACCAATATCCAGTTCACACGTCCGCGCGAGATGCAGAACGGGCGCATCCTGTCGCTGATTCGCCCGTTCACCGACACCGACTTCGGCGGTGACCTGGCGCTGATCGACACCCGCACCTATGTGGAAAACACTCAGCCACTGGTCAGCAGTGCGGGCATGCAGGGCCCTGCGCAGTCACGCGCAACGCCCAATGAAGTCTCGACTGTGGAAGGTCCGTCGATTGGCGGACGGTTCCGCTCGGCGTTTCCACTGTGGGACGGCAGCAATCGCATTCTGGTCAGCTGGTCGCAGTGCCGCCTGATCGACAGCGCCGTGACGCCCGCTGCCATTGTGCCCTGCACGCCGCAGCGACTGGCCGCCGCGACCGTGCAGACTGCACCGCCCCTTTACAGCGCCTTCATGTTCGATCCGGCCGATAACACCTTCAAGCCACTGTTCCAGCCAGTGGAAGGCGTGATGATCACGGATCTAGTCGCCGCGCAGCCGCGAACACCGCCGGGGGTGATCATCGACAAGGTCCCCGTCATCGATTTCGATCCGGACCTGCAGACCCAGGCCGTGGGCATCCTCGAGATTCGCAGCGTGTACGACTTCGACGGCACCGTGCACAATACCGGCACCGGCACGCCGGGCATCGCGACCGTTGCCAATCCGGCGCTGCGCAGTGCAGACCAGCGCACCGCGCGCTTCCTGCGCATCGAAAAACCCGTGTCACAGGGCGACGACGACCTGGGCTTTCCCGATCTGGACAATGCCGCCTTCGGCGCCGTGAACTTCATGCGCGAAATCCTGGGCTATGTGCCCATCGAGCCCGATGGTTCGGTATCGGTGCGCGTGCCCGCAAACGTGGCGTTCGTGATCTCTGTGCTCGACAAGGACGGCCGCCGCCTTTTCACGCCGCATCGCAACTGGCTGCAGCTGCGTCCGGGTGAAACGCGCACGTGCAATGGCTGCCATCAGGCTGCCGCCGCCGGCGCGGTCGATCAATCGCATGGGCGTGACGGCACGAGCGTATCGGCATGGGCCGGCGCCACTGGCACCGGGGTGCCGTTTGCCGGGACGGTTGCCACGTTCTCGCCGAACGTCGGCGAGACCATGGCCCAGACCCGTGCCCGCACCACCTGCAAGGCCGGCAGTGTCTGCTCGCAGCTGCTGAGCGTGAACCTGACCTATGACGATGTCTGGACCGATGCCACCGCGGCGGCCCGCGCGCCGGATAGCTCATTCAGCTATGCCTACAATGCGCCGGTGCCCACCGGACTCACCACGCAGGCGCCGACCTCCCCCGGCTGCCAGACCTCCTGGAGCAGCATCTGCCGCATCGTGATCAACTACGTACAGCACATCCATCCACTGTGGTCGGCGCCGCGCATCACGCTCGCCAATGATGGCGTCACCGTGCTGCAGGACAACACCTGCACCAGCTGCCATTCTGCGGTCGATGTGCTCAATGCCAATGCCGCCCGCGTACCGGCCGCCCAGCTCGATCTTTCCGACGGCGACTCCCAGGATGAGCCACTGCAGAAGAATGCGTATCGCGAGCTGCTGTTCGGCGACAATCAACAGGAAGTGAATATGGGGGTGCTGCAGGATACACTCGTCACGACGATTGATCCTGCAACGGGCCTTCCCGTGCAGAACACCGTCAACGTGCAGGCGTCGCTGGCAGCGACGAACGCGCGTGGTTCAACGCGGTTCTTCAGCAGGTTTGCGACGGGCGGCAGTCATGCCGGCCGCCTGACGCCTGCGGAATTAAGGCTGATTTCAGAGTGGGTCGATATCGGTGCGCAGTATTTCAACAACCCGTTCGATCCCGCTGTTCCGCTCAACTAGCGCAATCGCCGCGGCAATTCTATTCACACTGGCGGGGTTGTTCGCCGGTGTGAGTGCTGCTGCCGGCAGGCAGGACAAGCTGCAGCAGCTCTTCATCGCGGACGCCTATCTCGAGCTGCATGAAGGCCCGGGTCGCGGCTACGCCGTCACCCAGGTGGTGCCGCGCGGTGATTCCGTCGATGTGCTCTACCGGCGCACGGAATGGTTCAGGGTACGCACGGCGCGCGGCATTGAAGGCTGGGCCCATCAGCGCGACATGCTGAAGACGCTGCTGGCCGATGGCAGCGCCTTCAGCTTCGATGTCGGCAACCGGGCTGGCTTCACTTCCCATCGCTGGGAACTGGGTGTGCTGGCCGGTGACTACGGCGGCGCGACGCTGGTATCGGGCCTGCTGTCGCGCTCGTTCAACGAGCAACTGGCCCTCGAATTCACGGGTTCGCAGTTTCTCGGCAATGCCTCGAACGGCTACACCGCGGAACTGGGCCTGGCGCATGTTTTCCGGCCCGACTGGCGGATCTCGCCACTGCTGACCCTGGGCACGGGCATGATCTGGACCCAGCCCAAATCGACGCTGGTGCTGCCCGGCGACCGCAACGACCAGACGGCCTATGCCGGGGCCGGCCTGCGCTTCTATGTAACTAGACGTTTCTTCGTGCGCGGCGAATACCGCCATCACATGGTGTTCACCAGCCGCAACGAGAATGAGGAGATCAACGAATGGAAACTCGGGCTCGCATTCTTCTTCTGACAGCGCTGTTGCTGCCGCAGGCCGGCTGTGCATCGCTGCACTGGCCATGGTCACGCGACCGTGACCGCGTGGCTGCAGAAGAACCGGTGGTGGAAGAAACGGATGACACCGGCAAGGCTCCTCCCAAAGTGATCGAACCGGAGGTCGAGCGGCGCAAGATCAGGGTCAACCGCATCGACAGCGAGAACATCGAGGTCGGTGGCTACTACGGCGCGCTGTCCATCGAGGATTTCGGCACCAACCCCGTCACTGGGGTGAGGGCTGCACTCCATGTGACAGAAGATCTTTTTCTCGAAGCGAACTTCGGTCGCTCCAAGGCGGGACGCACCAGTTTCGAGACCCTGGGAGGCAATGTGCAGCTGCTTACTCCCAGTGAGAGACGGTTCACGTACTACAGCCTTTCGCTAGGCTACAACTTGCTCCCTGGCGAGGTGTATCTCGGTCGCAATCTCGCCATGAACAGCGCGCTGTACCTGTTGGGTGGTATCGGCAGCACGAAATTCGCGGGTGATCAGCGATTCACCATGAACTTCGGTGCTGGCTACCGGGTGCTGCCGACGGACTGGCTGGCGATTCACATCGACGTGCAGGATCACGTGTTCCAGTCAGACCTGCTCGGCACGGACAAGCTCACCAACAACATCGGCGCGTAT
>JBDSGY010000229.1:0-5255 GCA_039918755.1 Steroidobacteraceae bacterium | reverse complement strand
GTCCGCGCGGCTTCGTGTTCCAGACGCTGGCGCAGATCGCGGCGGAGATTGACGCGGCTTCAACCCGGCCCATACCGGTGCTGCGCGAAGCGGCGGTGGAGCCGGATGGCCTGTTGCGCCGCGTGGCGCGGCTGTTCTCGCGTTCGGGGCGCTGAAGGAGCGCGCGTGTCAGCAGCGCTGGAAGTAGTAACCGCTGTACGCGGGCACGTCGCGCCCCCGCGCGAAAGGGATTTCGCAGTGTTGCTCGCGATTCGCCCAGTCGTCGACTACGCGGTAGCCGAGCGCCTTTACGCCCTCCACGAACTCTTCCCGGTTCTGGATCCGGTACGCATGGAACGCACGGCCTGTGCTCTGCACGGTGACAAAGGTCTCCCCGTCGTAAAGCGGCATCTTGTTGACCAGCAGGTGCGGGGGGCGACAGCCCGTGTCTTCGAGGATCTGCGCCAGCGAACGATCGACATACTGCAGCGAACCGGCGGCCATGAAGACGCTGCAGTCGCGTGCATCGGCCAGTGCGCTGGTGAATTGCAGGTGGGTGGCGCCGCGTTCGAGCGCGAGCGCCTGGCCGCCCCTGACGATGGCCGGGACCTCATACACGAGCCAGCGCAGCGAGTCGTGATAGTGGAGGTAGTTGCGCCAGCCGTAGTAGCTCACGCCCACGTGGCCGCCGAAGTCGAAGATGAAGCTGTCGGGGTGTATCAGGTCGCGCATCCAGAACAGCATGCCGTAGTCGCTCTCGCATGCCTTGTCCATCCGCAACCGATACAAGGTTGCCAGTTCATCGTAGTCGTAACCCACGCGGCGGCCCGGCGGAACCGATGCTTCGGCGCTGTGGAAGTCGGGATAAACGCCGCGGAACCGGTTGGGCGGGCACTTGGCGAAGTAGCGCGCATGGTCCCAGCGCATGAATGGACCGACGAGCGGCACGCGCCAGGCGTGACGGGCAGCGCGGCGTCCGAGTTCAAAGATACTCATCGCATCAATATATCACCGGCCATCCGGTGGAGGCCTCCGTGAGTTCACATGTCCAGTTCAATCCTGCGGCCTTTGATCCCTGGAAGATCCAGCGTGTGACACATGACCTCGCGGGACATCCACTGCTGCAGTTGGAGTCGCTGGTGGCGTTGGGCAGACGTCTCGAATCGCGCAAGCTAGTGCGCACCCACAGCGGCAACGCCAAGGCGGGCACGTCGTTCGCGGAGGCGCCCAAGGAGCACCCGAACGCCAAGGGCGCCGAAGCCACGCTGTCGGATATCGCCGAGGCCAACGCCTGGATGTCGTTGCTGAACGTCCAGGTCGATCCCGAGTACCGCGTGCTGGTGGATGAAGTGCTGGAGTCGGTGCGACCGCTGCTGGACCCGATCGATCCCGGCATGTGTTTTCGCGGGGGCTGGATTTTCGTCACTTCGCCGCGCGCCGTCACTCCCTTCCACATGGATCATGAGCACAATTTCATCCTGCAGATACAGGGAAGCAAGCGCCTTCACGTATGGGATCCGGCCGATCGCGGCGTGCTGTCCGGTGAGTGCATCGAGGAATTCCACGATCGGCACTCGCGGCGGCTGGTGCGTTGGGACGAGTCGTTCCGTGCCCGCGCGCACGTGATTGACGTTGTCCCCGGCGAGGGTGGTTACATGCCTTCCACCGCGCCGCATATGGTCGAGAACGGCGACGAACCATCGGTGACGATGAGTTTCACTTACTACACCAACGCCACGCGCAGGCGCGAGTTGCTCCATCGCGCCAATGCGCGGCTGCGCGCGTGGGGCGTGACGCCTGCTCCGGTGGGACAAAGCGCGCTGCGCGACGCCTTGAAGACCAGCCTTGCGAATGCCTACTTCAAGCCCAAGGCGATGGTTCGGCGGATGATGGGAAAGGGCGTGCGCGACACGGGCGTGCGGTTCGCGCCGGTCTGATCGCCAACTGCCGGCGGGTTCATTCGATGGCAATCAGCCAGAGTTGCCCGCCCTGCTTAGGCCATGCGGTCCACGTAACCGCGTACGTGCCTGCCGCATCCACGTGTCGCACCGCCGTCGCGGCCTGAACCAGCGCGCCGGAATCCAGGACACTATCCAGCAGCCGGAATCCGTTGCCGGGCACCACGCTTTTCCGGTATCGCACGCCAGCGTCGCCCCACCAGAACGCCACCAGGGTCGCAGCGCCGCGGGTGATCACCGGGGCGCTCGTGATGCGCCAGGAAGGTTCGCGCTCGACCCAGGACACGTCCGCGACCTTCGAGCCTGCGACATGAACGGCCATCAGCGTGGCTTCGTCGCTTTCAGCAGTAGTCAGGCGCAGGTCGCCAGCCGGCGTGCCTGCGGGAAATACCGTGCCATAGAGCGCAGTGCCGGATTGCTGCCAGCGGCGGTAGGCGTGGGGACCACCGAGCAATTCGAGGGGCTCGCCTGACATTTCAGGTGAGCGTCGGGAGAACCCATTGATCTGTCCGCGGCCGGCGGCAAGCAGGAGCACCGAGGGTCCGGACGTTCCCCGCAGGGAGCGAGCCACCAGCTGGCTGGCGCCGCCGTCCATCCGCTGGAATGCCGAGCGGCTGTCGATCAGCGACGGTGGGATACGTCCGCGCCAGTAATGGATTCCAGCGAGGGCTGAAACGGCCAGTGCCGTGATGGACAAAGTCGCGACCGCTCGGGTCCGCATCAG
Organism: Steroidobacteraceae bacterium; assembly: GCA_039918755.1. GTDB lineage: Bacteria > Pseudomonadota > Gammaproteobacteria > Steroidobacterales > Steroidobacteraceae > ZC4RG30. Next base: position 2,594 of record JBDSGY010000229.1, on the reverse strand, counting down.
GGGAGAGTCGGTAGGCATGGCGCAAGGCTAGCACCATGCCACCTGCTTGCGCGGCTACTGGGCCTGCAGGGTCACCTGGAATTCACAGCCGCCGGCCGGGTTCGTGATCTCGAGCCGGTAGCCGCCGCTGAACTCGGCCGAACTGGTCATGTTCACCACGGTAACCGTCGGGCTTGCCGGCAGCGTTGTCGTGATGCGCAGGCTGCCCGCCAGGTATGAGCCATCCGACTGGCGGACAGGCTGGACGGGCGTATGCAGCTGCCACACCGGGGAAACGCCCGTACCAATGGTGCAATAGTCGTGGACCGACAGGCGGTGGGCCGTCCGTTCGTACGTGAGTTCGCGCAGCCAGTTGGAGACGCGGGTGCTGTTGCGCGAGTACGCGGGAGTCAGCGTCTCGCTGATCCGCACCGTCGAACCGTCGTCGCTCACCGTCTTGCTCGATGTGGATTCATTCTGCGGAACGATGGCGCCGCTGTACATGAAGCGGATGACGTTGTGAACATCGGTGCCCTGGTTGATTCCGCTTCGCGAGAACGCGTTTGAAGTCAGCGTCAGCCAGCCATTGCGATAGAAACTGAACGAGCCCTGGTCATTGTGGGCGTGGGACTGGTCGTACGGGCCCGCCACCGTGTGCATCCAGCTTGCGGTTGTTCCCCAGTCGCTGCGCGCGAACAGTGCGCCAGTTCCGGTGGCGTCATACATCAGGCTGGTGGGGGCCAGCTCGCTGGCCGCCATGGCCAGCAGGTCGTATTTGTAGTCGTAGTTGTAGCGCATGCGGCCGGTCAGGAAACCGTTGCCGCCATCGGTGACGCGCACGCGGTTCAGCCACCAGGTACCGCGCTGCCCCTGGGCAGTGCCCTGGTAGAGCGCCACGGCTTCCGCCATCAGCTTGCGCTGATAATCGAACATCACGGTCATGGCCGAGCGCGACTGGTCGCCGATGGAGGCGAAGTAATCGAAGGTGGGGACGGTCGCATGGATCCAGTAGTCGATCGTGTTGCGCGCGTGCGCCGAGTACGCCGCCAGGTCCTCGCCCGTTGAGCCCTTCCAGTAGGCGTAGTCCTCGAACAGGTTGCCGAGTGCCGTGCCGTAGCCCGTGCCCTCGCGCGAACCGCCGCCCGGCAGTTGGTAGAAGAACGAAACCAGCGGCGGATACTTGTTGTTCTGCAGGTGCGTGAACCAGGTGCGGTTCTGGCTCGCCAGCGCCCAAAGCTGGGTCGCCTTCAGGAAGCTGTAGTGATAGTTGTTTCCCGGATCGGAAATCGACCAGCCGGTCCAGGTGCGCGCCACTCCGCCCCAGCTTGCGCTGTTGGGATTCCAGATGTTGAACAGAGCCTGTTCGGCGTACGCCGACCATGCGGTGCGCTGCGCAGGGGTTAGCAGGCTGTAACCGTAGTCGTAGGCGAGGGCAACCTGTTCGATGAAGAAGCCGGCCTCCAGATAGGAGTCCGATGCCACCCGCGTCCCTGATCCCGCCGCGATGCGCGCGTTTTCGGAGGTCACGAACAGGTCCACCATGCGGATGGCCTGCTGGATGTACCGCTGGTCGCCCGTGAGCCTGTACATGATCACGGAATCCGTCGACGTGTAGCCGTAATGCCCCGGATTTAGTGCGGTGACGAGCTGATCATACGTTGCGGACGCGGAGATGCCATTGGTCACCGTGACGGCGTCGTCCACCTGGCCCTTCAGTCGCGTGAAGGCAGCAGAGGTTGTGCCCGTGTTGTAGTGATTCAGTGAGATGAACGGTCGCGTCGTGGGCACGGCGTAGGTGAAGCCTGCATACGTGCCGTTGCCGGTGCTTGCTGCGGCGGCGACCGTAATGGTGAAGCCAGCCAAGCTTGCGGTGGCCGTGCCGTCGCTGACCGTGACCACGATGCCGGAGTGGGTACCGGCGGCGCTGGGGCGTCCGGAGATGGCGCCGGTACGCGTGTTGATCGATGCCCAGCTGGGCAGGTTCTGCGCGCTGAAGGTCAGCGGGTCCTGGTTGGCATCGAGCGCCGTGGGAGTGAAACTGTAGTCGTCGCCCACTGTCGCGGCCGTCGAAGGCACGCCGGTAATCGTGGGAGCCACGTTTGCGGCTGCGGTCACTGTGATCGTGAAGGCGGGCAAGGAAACGGCGGCGGCCTTGCCGTCACTCACGCTGATGGCGATGCCGCTGTAGGTGCCGACCTGGCCGGCGGTCGGTGTGCCGCTCAGAGCTCCAGTCGCGGTTGCGAAAGCAGCCCAGGCGGGCTTGTTCGCGATGCTGAATGCAAGTGCGTCGCCATTGGCATCGGAAGAGGAGGGCGTGAACGCGTACACGGCGCCTGCAGCGACGGACGCGGCAGGCGACCCGGAAATAACGGGGGCACTATTCGCCGTTGGCGTCGTTGGCGTCGTTGGGGGTGTGGGCGTCGTGGGCGCAGGGGGCGTAGTGGACGCAGGGTCGGTGGGCGCGGCAGGGGTGTTGCCAGTGGTGGCCGCGGCGTCGCCAGGCTTGCATCCGCTCATCATTAACGCGAGAGCGAAAACCGCCAGAGCAGAAGTGCGAGGCGCTGCGTGCCCAAAAAGGTTGTGCATCTGTGTACCAGAACGAATTGGTTATTCTC
>JBDSGY010000228.1:0-3309 GCA_039918755.1 Steroidobacteraceae bacterium | reverse complement strand
CGGGATTGCCCAGACTGGCTTCGCCAGTCTGCACCGCGATCCACGGAAACAGGGAGAGTTTGAGCTCACCCGGCAGCAACAGGGTGCGGCCGGTGGACTCCTTCACGGCGGCAGTAATCCGGTCCTTGTAGTCGTTGGGATCGAACAACAGCCATATCGCCAGCAGCGCACCGAGCAGCAGGACCACGAGTCCGGCAATCGACAACCCAAGGATCTTGAATGCGCGCATTCGGAATCTCCAGCCACCGGTCATTGCCATGATAGCCGCCGCGCCGCGAGGCAGAAACGCCGGGGATTCCTTACCCCGCCGTAGCCGGAACCAGTACTCTAACGACCTTCCCAGCCGCAGAACCAAAGCCGCTTGTCTTCCCCCGCCTCCGCAGCGTCCTCGGACCTGTTCCGACACCGCCCCTTCCTGCTGTATTTCAGTGGTCGGCTGTTCTCGCATTTCTCGCGACAGATCATCGCAGTGGCCGTCGGATGGCAGGTTTACGAGATCACCGGCAGCGCGTTTCACCTCGGCATGGTCGGACTCGTGCAGTTCCTGCCCGCACTGCTGCTCACCCTCAACGCCGGGCACGCCGCGGATCGCTACAACCGCAAGCGCATCGTGCAGATCTGCCAGTGCTTCGAAGGCCTCGCCGCGGCGTATCTCGCCTGGGGCAGCATGGCAGGCTGGATCTCGGTGCTGGATATCTACCTGGCTTCGGCGGTGCTGGGCGCTGCATCGGCATTCGAACGGCCGGCAGGCGCGGCGATGCTTCCGAACATCGTGCCCAACTCACTGCTGCAACAGGCCACGGCCATGTCCACCGGCGCGATGCATATCGCTTCCATCGGAGGCCCTGCGCTGGGCGGATTCATCTTTGCGCTCTCACCGGGCGCCGCCTACGGGGTGACAGCGGGATTCTGGCTCTGCGCGTGTTTGTTCAACGGCGCCCTGCCGCTGGCGCATCGCGAAGCTACCGGTGGCGCGCTGACACTGCGCTCGCTGTTCGCAGGCGTGCATTTCGTGCGCAGCAAGCCGACGCTGCTGGGCACCATTTCGCTGGATCTGTTCGCCGTGCTGCTGGGCGGTGCCACTGCGTTGCTGCCAATTTTCGCGAAAGACATTCTGCATACCAATGCACTGGGCCTCGGCATGCTGCGCGCCGCGCCCGCCATCGGCGCACTGCTCACCACTGCGATCCTGGCGCGCAGGCCCTTCGAACGCCGCGTGGGACTGCGCATGTTCCAGGCGGTGATCGTGTTCGGCATCGCCACCGTGGTCTTCGGCCTGTCGACCAACCTCTGGCTGACCCTGGGGTCGCTGGGCGTGATGGGTGCGGCGGACCAGATCAGCGTGGTCATCCGGCTGTCGCTGGTGCAGCTCGCCACACCGGACGACATGCGGGGCCGGGTCAGCGCGGTGAACTTCCTGTTCGTGAATGCTTCGAATCAGCTCGGCGAATTCGAGAGCGGGGTGACGGCTGCGGCCTGGGGTGCGGTGCCCGCGGTCATCGTGGGTGGCGTCGGCAGCGTGCTGATCGCCCTGCTGTGGATGCGGCTTTTCCCCACCCTGCGCGATGTGGAAAAGCTGGCGTAGAATCGGCCTTCGCAATCAAACCAACCGGGGGTTCAAGCCATGTGCGATCACGATTCCATGGATGACATGCAGAAGGCCAGTGAGATGTCGCGCCGCCAGTTCGGCGCCATGGGTCTCGGTGCCAGCGCAATGGCGCTGCTGCCCGCAGTGGCCAATGCCGTCGAAGTTTCGGAGTCCGAAGTCACCATCAAGACACCGGATGGCATGTGCGATGCACACTTCGTGCACCCGGTGAGCGGCGCGCATGCCGCCGTGCTCGTGTGGCCTGACATCTTCGGCCTGCGTCCGGCGTTCCGCACCATGGGCAAGCGCCTCGCCGAATCCGGTTATTCGGTGCTGACGGTCAATCCGTTCTACCGCGCGCAGAAGGCACCCACCGCACCGCCCAATCCCAACTTCGGGGACCCTGCCACCCGCGATTCCCTGATGAAGTTGATGGGCGCCCTCACCGCCACCACCAATGTCACGGACGCCAAGGCCTTCGTCGCCTGGCTCGACGCCCAGCCGTCGGTCGACAAGAAGCGCAAGATCGGCACCACCGGCTACTGCATGGGCGGACCGCTGGTGATGCGCACCGCAGCGGCACTTCCGGAACGCATCGGTGCAGGCGGCAGCTTCCACGGCGGCGGCCTCACGACCACGGCTCCCGACAGCCCGCACTTGCTGATCCCCAAGATGAAAGCCAGCTTCCTGATCGCCATTGCGGAAAATGACGACCAGAAAGAACCGACCTCCAAGGACATCCTGCGCAAGTCCTTCGACGCGGCGAAAGTGCCGGCCGAGATCGAGGTGTACAAGGGCGCGCAGCATGGCTGGTGCGCCATCGATTCGCAGGTCTACAACAAGGAACTGGCCGAGAAGGCCTGGGCCCGGGAGCTTGCGCTGTTCAAGAAGGCGCTCGCTTAAGCCTTATGGCAAGCCGGTGGGCGCTGGTGTGTGACCGCGCCCACGGCACCCGTCCGCGCCGCTCGTCTAACGTATCCCCTGGCTTGCAACGCGAGGGGATGCACATGTTCGGTCAGGAACGCTCTTACTTCCGATATGTCGTGGTTGCCCTGATTGGCCTGATGTCGCTGGCCTTCTTCGTGCTGGGCGGCAAGGGCTGAACCCTAGTTCCGCAGCGTCAGCGCCAGACCCGCAAAGGCTGACGTTCCCCCGTAGCCGCCGGTCGAGACGCCGAATGTGGTATCGATCTGCAGCTGCTCGCTGAACTCATACCCATGCGTCAGCGAGAAGCTGTTGAACTCGTCTCCACTGAGTGCATCACGTTGCAGGTTCCAGTCGCCCTGCAGTGAAGCGCGCGCGAACTGCCGTCCGAGCGATGCGGAAAGTTGCCGGTCCGGCGCGCCCACGGCACGCGTGGCGACCGAGTCGATCAGCAGTTGCAGGCGCGGGAAGCGTCCGGTGTCCGGCGCATTCAGGACAGCCCGCACTCGATCCATGCTGCGACCGTACGCATAGTCGATATAGCGCAGGCCGACATTCCACTGGTCACCGAACCAGGAAATTTCGGCGCCAATGCCCGTGCCATCGAAATCGATCTGCCGCTCGCGCTGCTGACCTGCAACGATGGCGCTGTACTTCAGCGTGAGGCTGCGGGTGTCCAGCAGGAGACTCGCAGCCATCCCATTGTTTGCCGACCAGCCAAGCTCGCCCAGCACAGCCGTCGATCTGATCTGTCCGGCATCGTTCCACCGCTGCAGCGAAGCACCGGCTGAAAACCC
>JBDSGY010000227.1:0-2857 GCA_039918755.1 Steroidobacteraceae bacterium | reverse complement strand
CGTGTTCGCGGGAGCATAGCGAACCGGAAGGGATTCGTCGCCCGTGGTAACTTCCACTTCACGGCACAGGGGGCATGACAATGAAGACCGGCATCAAGGGGCGTTGCGCGCTCGTCAATGGCGCGAGCGCAGGCATGGGGCGGGCGGCGGCAGAGTCGCTGGCGGCTGAAGGCGTGGATCTGGTGCTGTCGGCGCGCGGCGCGGACCGGCTGGAAGCGACAGCGCAGGATCTGCGAGAGCGATTTGCAGTCCGTGTCACTGCGGTTGCCGCAGACCACAGCACCGCCGAAGGCCGACGGCTCATTCTCGAAGCCTGCCCCAGCCCGGACATCCTGGTCGCCACCTGTTCCCCGCCACCCATGACGCCGGATCATCGCGCGATCACCATGGAGCAATGGCAGGCCAGCATCGAAACCGGATTGATGAGCCCGGTGCAGTTCATCGAGGCAGTGCTGCCGGGCATGGTGCAGCGACGCTGGGGAAGGATCGTGAACATCGCCACGATCGCGGCAAAATATCCGCTGGAGCTGCGCGTGCTGAGCGGCGCGCCACGCGCGGCGCTGGTCAATTACACGGGCGCGGTGTCGCGCCGCGTGGCGGCGGACAACGTGACGCTGAACAACGTGCTGCCTGGCATGTTTCATACCGCAGCCGTGCACGACCAGTTCACGGCCACGGCCGCGCGCAACGGCACCACCTATGACATCGAGGTGGCGAAATTCGTGGACGCGTACCAGATCCCGGCACGCCGCTTTGGTGATCCCGCTGACATCGGCGCACTGGTCACGCTGCTGTGCAGCGAGCACGCGGGCTACATCACGGGCCAGAGCATCGTGGTCGATGGTGGCGCAACGCGCTCCACGTTCTAGAAGCGTGCAGCGACGTAATCAATGGGACACCCAGTGAACGAGGTCTATCGCAGGACGGTGTGGAGGCTGCTGCTGCCCATCGCAGTGCTGACCTTCGTCAACTCGATCGACCGGATGAACGTGAGTTTCGCGGCACAGCAGATGTCGCACGACATCGGACTGACGCCAACCGCCTTTGGCGTGGGCGTCAGCACGTTCTTCATAGCCTACCTGCTGTTCCAGTACCCACACGCCCTGCTGCTGCGCCGCCTGGGCATCCGCATCTGGCTGCTGCTGTCGATGACGGTGTGGGGCGTTGCCGGCCTGCTGATGTCGCGGCTGCACGATCCGCAGGATTTCCTGATCGCGCGTTTCGTGCTCGGCGCCGCGGAAGCCGGCTTTGCCCCGGGCATGACGTGGTACATCAGCCAGTGGACTCCGCGTGCGACGCGGGCGCGCGCCATGGCCATCGCGCTGTCTGCCGTGCCCTTCTCGCTGGTGGTAGGCGGTCCGCTCTGCGGCTGGCTGCTGGGCATGTCCAATCCGCTGGGACTGGCAGAGTGGCGCTGGATGTTCCTGGTGTCGGCGATCCCGAATTTCCTGTTCGCATTCGTGGCGGCGGCCTATTTCGTCGACCGACCTGGAAAGGCACGCTGGCTGGCTCCCGGGGTGGGCAGACAGCTCGAAGCGCAGATCGCGGCCGAAGCCTCCACCAGCGGCGCCAGCGTTGCGTTTGGCGAGGCCCTGCGCGACGGACGCATCTGGCTGTGCGCGGCCGTCTGGTTCCTCGTGATGACCGGCTCCTATGCGCTGGTTTACTGGCTGCCGCAGATCGTCCGGCAGCTGGCCATCGCCCGCAGCGAGTGGCTGATCGGGACGTTGAGCGCGCTGCCACAGGCCGCTCTGGTTGCCGGCCTGTTTCTCAACGCGCGGCATTCCGATCGACACAGTGAGCGGCTGCTGCACACAGCGGCCGGCGCGGTGCTTGCGGGCGTTGCGCTGTTCGCGGCAGTGGCGATGCCAGCTGGCCCCGCCGTGCTCGTCATGCTGGTGATTGCCGGTTTTGGCATCGGCGCCTCGCAGGGAGTGTTCTGGACGGTGCCCGCCGCGCTCGGCATCGGTGGCGGCCAGGTGCCCATCGGTGTGATCGCGGCCGTCAGCATGGCCGGAACGGCTGGCGGCGTGGTCGGACCTGCGATGATGGGCTGGCTGGTGGAACGCACTGGCAGTCATGCCGTTGCTATCATGATCCTCGCAGGATTGCTGCTGCTGGCAGCCCTGCTGCTGGGTTTTACAGCAGCGAAGCGGAGACCCGCGTGACCGATGCAGCACAGACGCACGGCGACATGACTGCGCCCGGACTCGAGTTTGCGTTCCGGATCGTGCTCGAATTCGATGCGGGGCCACGCCTGCGCTTCGAGCCCGCGTTCCAGTCCGGACGCCGCGGCTTCGTTGCGGTACAGGGTGGAACCGTCGAAGGACCGCGACTGCAGGGTCGGGTGCTGTCGCGGTCCGGCGGTGACTGGCCGCGACTCTGGCACAGCGGGCTGGTGGATTTCGAGGCGCACTATCTTCTGGAAGCGGCTGACGGCACCCCCCTCTACATCCACAATCGCGGCCTCGCGTACGCAGCCCCGGAAGTGCAGGCGCGAATCGAAGCCGGCAGGCCGGTTGCGGCGGACGAAACCTACTGTCGCGTCACCCCGCGCTTCGAGGTGCCCGCAGGTCCACATGAATGGCTGGCGCGCACGATCTTCGTCGGCAAGGGTGAGCGCCGCGGCGCGCAGTCCGTGTTCGACTATTACGCCGTTACCTGAACCCGGCCACAGGTCATCCCATGACAGATGCATTCAGCAGCAGCGACCGGCTGGAGATCCAAGAGCTGACCGCGCGCTATGCGTGGAGTCTCGACACGGGCGATACAGACGCATTCGTCGACTGCTTCTGCCGCGAAGGCGAGCTGGTATGGGATGTATTCGAAAGCGAAGGCCGCTGGCGCGGTGGCGCGG
>JBDSGY010000226.1:0-9087 GCA_039918755.1 Steroidobacteraceae bacterium | reverse complement strand
GAATGTACTGGCCGCGATGGATATTGAAGATCCGGCGGGGCCATCCGCAGCCGGCAGGATTCCGCCAGACTTCGGCGCTTATCTCAAAGCCGATGCGCTGGTAGCGGGGCACGCCCAGCCTGACTGTGCCGATGGGAGACGCCCATGGGTTGCCCGTTGGGATCACATTCATGACTCCGCCCTATACGGAAGCCGAGCTCATCGGATTTGGCTACGCCTTCGAACAGGCGACGCATGCGCGACTTGACAGGTGACCATTTGGTCACCTATTGTGACCCCATGCTGGACGAAGATCTCATCTTCAAGGCGCTCGCGGATGCCTCGCGCCGTCGGCTGCTCGACCTGCTGCAGCAGCGCGACGGCCAGACGCTCACCGAGCTGGAGGCACCACTGGCCATGACCCGCTTTGGCGTCATGAAACATCTGCGCGTGCTGGAAAACGCCGGACTCGTCCTCACGCGTCGCGCAGGCCGGGAGAAGCATCATTTCCTGAATGCCGTGCCAATCCGGCTCATCCACGACCGGTGGATCGACAAATACACCGAGCCACAGGTGTCCGCGCTGGCGGAACTGAAAACCACACTGGAGAATACAAAATGGAAAGCGGCACGAAAGCGGGCATGACCACGCGCGTCCACGAGATCTACATCAAGGCGGCGCAGGAGCAGATCTGGGACGCGATCACCTCCCCTGAGTGGACCGCGAAGTACGGCTACGGCGCAGCCCTCGACGCCGACCTGCGGCCAGCCGGTCGATACCGTTACAAGGCCAGCGAGGTGATGCGGGGCATGGGCCTGCCCGAAACCATCATCGATGGCGAAGTATTCGAAGCCGACCCACCACGCAAGCTGGTCCACTCCTATCGCTGGCTGTTCACCGACCGCAACAAGGCGGAAGGCTTCACGCGCGTGACATGGGAAATCGAGCCCACTCCTGCCGGATTCTGCCGACTCACCGTCACCCACGAGATGGAGAACGCACCGATCATGGCGGCAGCAACCGTCGCCAAGTTCAGCCTGCAGGGTGGCGGCGGCTGGAACTGGATCCTGAGCGATCTGAAATCGCTGCTCGAAACGGGCAGGGCCATGTCTGCCTGACGCGATCATTCAACCATCTGGTTGACTAACGGCTGGGGCGCGCATATATTCAACCACATGGTTGAATTACACGCGCTCAAGCTCAATGCCGTCTTCCACGCGCTGGGGGACACCACGCGCAGGCAGATCCTGCGCGACCTCGCTGCAGGCGAACGCAGCGTCGGGCAACTGGCCCAGCCCTTTTCCATTTCCCTCGCGGCGGCTTCCAAGCACATCAAGGCGCTGGAACATGCAGGCCTGATCCAGCGCGAGGTGCGGGGCCGCACGCACATCTGCCGGCTGGAGCCGGGGGCCCTCGCCAGCGCGCATCAATGGCTGAGCTATTACGAACAGTTCTGGAACTTCCGTCTCGACACCCTCGAACAGCTGCTGCGCGCGGATGACACACGCCAGCCCTCCACGCCACGCAGGAGAAAGAAATGACAACGGTCCCCAATGGCTACGGCACTCTCATTGAACCCGCCACGCTGAAGATCCAGCGCCTGCTGCCCGGTCCCATCGAGCGTGTGTGGGCCTACCTGACCGAGAGCGAACTGCGCAGCAAATGGCTGGCATCCGGCACGATGCCGTCGCAGCTCGATGCGCCCTTCGAGTTCGTCTGGCGCAACGAAGAGCTCGCCTGCCCGCCGAGTCAGCGGCCGGAAGGCTCGCCCGAAGAACACCGGATGAAATGCCTGATCAAGGAGTTCGATCCGCCGCGCAGGCTCGCGTTCACATGGGGTACCGCCAGCGATGTCTCGATCGAACTCGAACCACTGGGCAAGCAGATCCAGCTGACGCTGATCCATCGCCGCCTCCCGGATCGCGGCAGCCTGCTCAATGTCGGCGCCGGCTGGCATTCGCACCTGGACATCCTGGTCGCCAACGTCAGCGGCACAGCCGCGGAGCCTTTCTGGGATGCCTGGAGGCGCCTGAAGCAGGACTACGACCAGCGCCTGCCGAAATAGGGCAGTCTTGCGGCATGATTTGCCGCAACGGTTGCGGCGCCTGCTGCACGGCGCCGTCCATCTCAAGCCCTATTCCCGGAATGCCACGGGGCAAACCGGCGGGGGTGCGCTGCGTGCAGCTGGATGCACAGCAGCGCTGCCAGCTGTTCGGGAAGCCCGAACGGCCCGCCGTCTGCCTGTCGCTCAAACCCACGTCCGCCATGTGCGGCGAAAGCCGGGAAGAGGCGATGCATCGGCTCGACCTGCTGGAGCTGCAGACTCGACCAGACACCCGCATTAAGATTGCGCCATGACCCAGCGCCTGCAGATCGATTTCGTCTCCGACGTTGCCTGCCCCTGGTGCGCTGTCGGGCTCTTCAGCCTGGAGGAAGCATTGCGCCGCACTGCGGATCTCGTGGAGGCACAGATCACTTTCCAGCCTTTCGAGCTGAATCCGGACATGCCACGGGCAGGCGAGAACCTGGACGAGCACATTGCGGGCAAGTACCGCACCACGCCCGACCAGATCGCCGCCGGTCGCGAGCCACTGCGTGCACGCGGCGCCAGCGTCGGGTTTGCATTCAATTCTTCGTCACGCAGCCGTGTGTACAACACCTTTGATGCCCACCGCCTGCTGCACTGGGCGAAAGACTTCAATCTGCATCGCGAGCTCAAGAGAGCGCTCTTCAAGGCCAACTTCACCGATGACCTGGACGTGTCCGATCCGGAAATCCTTGCGGCAATCGCAGGCGCGGTCGGCCTAGACGCGGCGCGGACGCGCGAGGTGCTTGCTTCGCAGCTTTATTCCACGGAAGTGCGCACCGCAGAGAAGCTGTGGCAGTCACGCGGCATCCAGTCCGTGCCGGGGATCATCGTCAACCAGAAATGGTTGATCTCGGGTGGCCAGCCGCCCGAGATATTTGAAGAGGCCCTGCGGAATATTGCGGCCGAGCTCACGCCCGCAAAGGCCTGATTGCGCTTCGCGTCAGGCGAGCTGGATTTCCCGGGCCGCGTTCACCAGGCCATCCACCATCTGCACCGTGGTGCGGAAAGACGTCACCAGACGCACCACGCCCACTTCCCAGCGGCCGCCATGGTAGAAGTCGAAACCACGTTCGAAGAGTCCCTGCAGCAGCGGCTGCGGCATCCTGACGAACAGGATATTCGTCAAGGCCGGCACTACGCTTGTTATGCCCGGCACAGTGGCAAGGCCTTCCGCCATCCGGCGCGCCATTGCATTGGCATGACGCGCATTCCTCAGCCACAGGTCGTCCTGCAGATACGCATGCATCTGCGCCGCGACGAACCGCATCTTCGACAGCAGATGTCCTGCGCGCTTGCGGCGGAATGGCAGCGTGTCCCACAGCGCATCGTTGAACACGATCAGCGCTTCGGCGCTCAGCGCGCCATTTTTTGTCGCCCCGAACGAGAGCAGGTCCACGCCAGCCTGCCATGTCAGCTGGGCCGGTGTGCAATCCTGCGCGACCAGTGCATTGGCAAAGCGCGCGCCATCCATGTGTAGCGGCAGCTGCAGTTCGCGACAGATGTCGCCGATCGCGCCAACCTGCGCGGGCGAATAGATCTGCCCCTCTTCCGTCGACTGCGTGATGCTGACGGCCGACGGCTGCACCGAATGCACATCTCCCTTGCCGCGCGAGAGCTCGCCGCGCAGCAGGCCCGGATCCAGCAAGCTGCCGGCGCTGGCCGAAGGCACCAGCTTCAGACCAGAACCGAAAAACTCGGGCGCGCCACACTCGTCCGTGTGGATATGCGCCTGGCGATGACACAACACGCTGCCCCAGGGCGGCGCCATTGCGGCAAGCGCCAGCGAATTGGCGGCGGTGCCCGTGGACACGAGCAATACGCGCAACTCACATTCGAAGACGCGCGCGAGCTGTTCTTCCGCGCGTCGCGTCCAGATATCGCCGCCGTATGGGTAGACGGGCCCCTCGTTGCACGCGGCCATTGCCTGCAGTACTTCGAGCGACGCTCCAGCATCGTTATCACTGCGAAAGCTGGTGTGGATATCGTCACGACTCACGCTCATGCCTCATTATGCGTCCCGGGAGTATCGGGGAGAAGATCCATGAAGAAGCTCGCGACCAGCAATGACTGATCCGGAAATTGTCTTGACCAGCATTCCCGCAGCCAATCCCCCTGTGCTCACTTCGGTGCAGGCGGGTCCCATCGCGCCGTTGGGACCCAATGCAGTTCCCAGCGCGTTCGTGAAACGTGCCGTGACAGGCCCGGTGCGTGTGGCCAGGCTGGGCCTCGAAGTGGATGCACAGGCGGATCGGCGTGTGCACGGTGGCCTGGAAAAGGCCGTGTACGCATATCCGACGGCGCACTACCCAGCGTGGGCGGCAGATTTTCCCGAGCTTGCCTCGCGTTTCGTGCATGGCGGCTTCGGGGAAAATCTCTCGATTGACGGTCTCACGGAAGCGGATCTGTGTGTGGGCGATGTGCATGCCATCGGCACCGTGCGCCTGCAGGTATGCCAGCCCCGCCAGCCCTGCTTCAAGCTCGCCCTGAATTTCCAGAACTCGCGACTGCCCAAAGCCATGGTGCGCAATGGGCGTTCGGGCTGGTATTACCGCGTGCTGGCGCCGGGAACGCTGCAGGCCGGGGACGCGATCCAGCTGGTGGAGCGCCCATTGCCCGACTTCCCGTTCACTGCGCTGCTGGACTTCCTGTACAGCAGCGATTTGCAGGACCACGCGCTCGAACGCATTGCCCACACCGCTCTGGTTGCAGGCAGTCTGCGCAGCAGCGCCCGCAAGGCGCTGAACGAGCGCCGATTCTGACGCTGGGGCTACTGGTAGCTGGCAGGCAGCGGGAACAGCCCATCATAGGGCGGCCAGTTAGGCACGGGACGACCCTCTGGCGCGTAATAGAACGCCGCGTGGATGTCACGGATCTTGCCGTGATCCACATGAAACAGCTCGGTGAAGTGATTACGCCGCTTGGCGTTCTTCTGGTCGCGCAGGAACACCGCAGAAACCATCACGGCCTGTGCCTCGTCGTCGATCACATAGAAATCGCGGATCGCCACGAGTGCTACGCCGAAGTCGGCCTGCGTACGGCAATCCGTCTTGCCATTGTTGCCAATGTCGTTGCCTTCCTTCATGGGTGAGTTGAAGGTGGGAAAGCCGTTTTCATAGCGGGTGCAACCGGGGTGCCCTTTCACGATGAAACCGTTGTGGTTGGTGATGCCGTCGAAATAGGAATTGACCACTGCCTGCAGAACTTCGCGCTGCAGGCGTTCTGCCTTTGGAACCACTCGCTGCGCGGGCAGCGTGGCCCGCAGGGTGTCGATATTGAAAGGCGTCTTGCCCGGCTCGCCCGTCACGCCAGGGTCGCCCTTGCGGGAGATGAACCACTCCGCTTCCGCCACCTGGTTCCACTTCACCTTGACGCGGATGGCAACCACTGCCTCTTCGTCACCCATCATGACCGTTCCGTAGTAGCCCGCCTGCCCCTGCACCGCATCCAGATAGCGACGCTGGATAGAGCCCAGCGCGGTGACGTTCTTCCACGCGCCCTGCCCCTCGGGAACGACCACCGAGTTCTCGGTCTGACGGAAGCCCGCCCACAGCCCGCCGGCCTCCGGCTTGTGGCTCGCGACTGCGTTGAGATAGGTGTCCAGATGCTGCTTGAGGCAGGCCCGGTTGCAGTCCTGCGCGCTGGCCGTGGCGCTCACCAGCACGGCAGCAAGCAGGCCAAGCACTACATGCGGTCTTTTCACGATACCCCCCCCAGATTGATTATGACTCTTTCGATAATGATGCCGCGTGCTGCCAGACTGCGCTATAGCGCGAGATGACTACTCGCCCCCGGGATGACCCGCATCTAGACGGGTTCCGCCCACTGCACGTCAATCACATTCTCTGCCCCGGCCATGCGCTGCAGATGTTCCGCCACCACGCCGGTAAGCCGCAGCGGCACTTCGCCCAGCGGGTTCTCGAGCGCAATGTACATTCGCTGTGCATCCGCACGCAGCGAAACGCGCACATCGTTCAGCTGTATGACACCGGAAGCATCTTCCATCTGCACCGGGTACTTGTGACTCCAGTGCTTGCACAGCCGGCGGATGACACGCGCCGCGTCCGTCGATGCCGCCTCACCAGTGATGATGGTCATGGCCTAGCGGTCGAGGAAGGCGTCCAGTTCCACCCTGCGGAGCGACCCCACCTTCTGCGCCTGTGGCTGGCCATCCTTGAACAGGATCAGCGTGGGAATGCTGCGGACACTGAATCGTCGCGCCAGCTCCGGACTCTCGTCCACATTCACCTTTACCACGCGCAGCGAGTCCTGCCGCTCGGCGGCGACCTCCTCCAGAATCGGTGCGATGGCTTTGCAGGGGCCGCACCATTCGGCCCAGAAATCCACCAGCACTGGCTTGACGGATTGCAGCACATCGACCGGGAACGAGGCGTCGCTGGAATGAAGGACGTTGGATTGATTCATTGTCTGGCTCCTGCGGGGTGCATCCCCGCCTTTCCCATTGTATGGGGTCGGATCGAGAGGGTCACCAATGCCGGAACGCTCTGCACAGATAGCAGGCAGTAATGAGCCCGGAGCCGGCTCCGGCTCCGGCGCCGCTGCCGCCGCCGCCGCCGTCAGAACGTGCCACTGACCCGCAGCCGGTAGAACGGGTGGAACGTAAGCGTGTAGTCACGCGAGTAGTCCAGCGGCCCATCACGCCGGTCGACGTAGGATTCCTGCTGCGTCCGGTCGCGGCTGTTGTAGATATTGGCCACCTCGACGCGCACCTTCAGACCGAATACGTTCTTGTGTTCGAGGAACACCGATCCGAACGGCTGCGAACCGTAAGATGTTTCCCGGAAATCGAGCCGGTAGTTGTTGTTCTTGCTCTGGTATTCGGAGAAAAGTCCCCACGTCCAGGGCGTGCCTGGCACATCCTGCCGGAAGTCCACGTTCCAGTACGTCCGGTTGCCATTGAACTGTCGGTACGTGCCGAAGACCGGGTCACGCAGCCGCGTATCGCGCGCTGTTACCAAAGTGTCGATCTTGCCACCGGGAATACCGACGGCATCCAGCAACAAGCTCGCGTCCAGTGTCGCCTGCATCCGCCGCGCCTTGGGAAGATTGCCGGGCGCTTCCGCGGTGGCACTGATCGGCACCTGCGTGACGTAATCACTGATGTCTTCGCCTTCGACGGACAGCGTGATCTTGCCGTGCCTGCCAAGATTGCGGATGGTCTCGAGCTTCACAAGCCAGCTCTGCGGCGGCACCAGCTCCCCGTTGCTGACATTGGAGTTGTTGTTGATCACGTCGACGGAGGCCAGGAAATCGAAGAAGTTCAGCTGGCCCACCTTGCGCTGGAGCTTGATGTTCATCTCCCATCGCGAGGCTGGATTCCACGCCAGCGACACCGAGCCCTTGGGCCGCCAGAAACTGCGGGTGTTGCCTGCATCGCCATCCTGGCGCAACTGGCTGTACTCACCTCCGCCACTCACCTGCAGTGCAAGGCCCGAGCCGATGGAGCGGCTGAAACTCAGGATGCTTTCCCCGCGCCGTTCCTGGACGCGGGAGCTCGCGCCAGTGATTGCCACGGGCTGGTACGCGCCATTGCCGTCGAGTACATCGAGTGCACCAACAGCGTCGACGAAGTTGTCCGCCGCTTCGGCCGACAGGGTCCAGTCCGCGTGCCACGCCTTCCACCTGTACTCAGAGCGCAGCACCCGCTCTCCTTCCGTCGAATCGCGCGAGAAGCGGGACCCGGCGGGTACGGCGTCGCCCTGGTCCTGGGTCAACAGCTCATTGCTGTTCTCACCCTGACGCTGGGTAAAGAAGCCGATCACCTTGAGCCGACCTTCGCCCAGCGCGAATTCATAATCACTGCCAATTTCGGTGCGCCATTTGCGGTCCCTGCCGTGACTGGTCTCGGTGGTCACCGACTCATCGGGAATCTGGTACAGCGTGATCACATTCCGGCGAAAGCTCTGCCGTTCCGCGCTTCCATTGAGGTTCCAGATCGAACCGGACGCCGTCTTGCGATTGAGGGATCCGGACAGCTTCGGGATGTCCTGCGCGAAGCGCGGCTGGCGCTCGCGCAGCAGATCGAGGCCTGTTCCCGGTCGAAATTCTGTTTCGCTTCCCCAGCCACCACCGCGAAATCCATCCCAGCGGAAGCCCAGTGCGAAATCACCGATGCCGCCCTTGCCCGACACGTTCACTTCACCTGCCGGCCAGTGGTCGGGGACACGTTCGCGGATCTGCGGCCGCCACAGGAAATTGCCCTGCACGCTGCCCTGCTCGGTCAGCACATTCAGCACGTGTCCGGACAGGCCACTGATATCGAGCATGGCGGCATCCATGATCTCCAGACCGCGGACCGCGCTGACCGGAATGCGGCGCAGCACAGTGAGTGCATCATTGCCTTTGCCGGTGATGCGCTGACCGTTGATCAGGACGTTCTGCGAAGCCTCGCCCAGTCCGCGGTCATTGCTGACGTTGGTGATTGAGAAGCCTGGAATCTGCTGCACGATGTCCGCCGCGGACTGTGGCGCGAAGCGTGAAAACTGCGCAACGCTGTAGATCTGCTTGCCGTCCTGGACGCGCGGCACGATGCCTGCGGACGCCATTTCCGCCTCGCTGGGAGCGGCTTGAGCGAACAGAGCGGAGGCGGGCAGCAGCAACAACAACAGGATAGTCAGGCCCGCGCGAGCACCACGAGTTCTTCTTTGGATAAACAACGGCCCGTACCCCCCCTTGGATTTTCCGACTTTCGGGGGGAGCGGCGCCGCGCCTCCACCTGCCGGTATGGCCAATTCTGACACCGCCCCCGGGCCGTCGTTCCCTGCACGGCCGGGCCTGGTTATCAGTCTCAGCGCGTCCGGGATCTTCTGGAGCCGACACTTGACTGGCTCCCGAGCCATTGCCGCGTCAGCGCTCCCTCTGCAGCCAGCCACTCCCGGAATCGCCGCACTTGCGGACGTACGAGCGCATCGCTGCGAAACCGTGCCTGGAAGCAATGCCCGGTCCACGTGCCCGTGGATACTGGAAACGGCAGCGTCAGACGGCGATCGTCGATCAGGCTC
>JBDSGY010000225.1:0-4244 GCA_039918755.1 Steroidobacteraceae bacterium | reverse complement strand
CGCCCAGCATGGCCAGCGCTTCCGGCCACGGCCGGCTCACTCCCAGCGCCAGCATCTGCTCCAGCTTCTTGCCCGCTTCCCGATTGCCGTAAATCGAGCAGCGATGAAGCGGCCCGCTCTGACCGGCGGCGGCGCACAGCGCACGGTGGAACTGGAACTGCAGGATGTGGGCGAGGAAGTAACGAGTGTAGGGAGTGTTGCCGGGCACGTGATACTTCGCGCCCGGATCGAAGTCCGCCTCGCTGCGCTCGACCGGCGGCACCACTCCTTGATACTTGAGCTTGAGGTCCCACCAAGCGTCGTTGTAGTTCGCGGGCGTGATCTCGCCCGAGAACACCTTCCAGCGCCACTGGTCGATCACCTTGCCGAAGGGCAGGAAGGCGACCTTGTCGGCGGCCATCTTCATCTGCTCGTTGATGACTGCTTCCTTCGATACGGTCACCTTCGAGCCCAGGCCCACCTGAGCGAGGTAAGCGGGCGTCATCGACAGCACGACCGTGTCGCCAATGGCTTCATGAAAGCCGTCGTGCGCGCCGCCCTGGAACATGTACGGCTGGCCGTTGTAGGACAGGTAGTAATAGACGTGTCCCAGCTCATGGTAAAGCGTCTCGAGTTCTTCCCCGGTGGGGATGGTGCACGTCTTGATGCGCACATCTTCCTTTGCATCCATGTGCCAGGCGCTGGCGTGGCAGACCACCTCACGATCGCGCGGGCGCGTGAGCATCGACCGTTCCCAGAACGTGGCGGGCAGCTTGCGGAATCCGAGCGAGGTGTAGAACGACTCCGCCTGTTGCGTCATGCGCTCCGCCGTGTACTTCTGTTGCACCAGTGCGGCATCGATGCTCTGGCGCGGTACGGCCGGATAAGGCTTCAGGATGTCATCGTAGATGTTGTTCCACTGCTGCGCCCACAGGTTGCCGAACAGCTGCGCGGGAATCGGCTTGCCGGCCGGGACCTTGTCCTCGCCATATTTCTTCGCCAGCTGCGCCCGCGCGTAGCACTGCAGGTCGTCATACAGCGGCTTGACCTGGTTCCACAGCCGCTCGACTTCGGCGTCGAACTGCTCGGGCGTCATGTCATAGTGGCCGCGCCACAGCGCGCCCAGGTCGGCATAGCCGAGTTCCTTCGCGCCTTCGTTGGCCAGCTCGACGAAGCGGATGTAGTCCTTGCGCATGGGCGCGCCCACGCCGTGCCAGCCGACCCAGGCTTCGGTCAGTTCATCGTAGTTGCGGCTCTTCGCCAGCGTCGCCATGGCCTGGTCGATGTTGCGGCAATCCTGCTTGCCGTTCTTCGTCACGCAGTACTTGCCTTCTCCGTAGGTGGCTTCCAGTCGCGCCATGATGGTGGCCAGCTCGCTGCGCTTGGCGGCATCGTCCGGCGCCGGTGCGGAGATCATGTCGCTCTGCTTCAGCAGCATGAGGGCCCGCGCAGCTGGCTCGTCCAGCTTCAGGCCGTCGAAGCGGCGGGCTTCCTTCACCGTTTTGCTGAAATACTCCAGCAGGCGTTCGTTGGCCCGGGAGTTCAGCAGCTGCGTATCGGTGTTGATATAGGTGGCCTGCACCCATCCCGCTGCACCCAGCTCGTTGCCCATCACAGTCATGTCCTGGTTCAGCTTCGCCACGAAGGCAGTGGCCTCGGCAGGCGTGGCGGCGTGCTCGCGCTGCCCGCAACCGCCCAATGAGATGGCGCAGGCAAGGGCTACGGCGCAATACGTCAGATGGGCAGGATTGGCCATATCAGGGACATCCGGAGTAGGGGTTTCAGGGTCGAGCCGGTAAACTGTACCCCCGTTGGCGCCCGTTCCGCAGCCCCCGCAAAAATGAACCTCTCCGTCCCTACAGCCCTGCTGGCCGACCCCGCGCGCGCGCGCCTGCGCCCGCCGGCGCCATTCCTGCCCATGACCCGGGCGGAGATGCAGCTGCTGGGCTGGGACCAATGCGATGTGATCATCGTGACCGGCGACGCCTATGTGGACCATCCAAGCTTCGGCATGGCGATCATGGGCCGCCTGCTGGAAGCGCAGGGTTTCCGTGTAGGCATCATCGCGCAGCCGGACTGGCGCAGTGCCGACGCCTTCAAGGCGCTGGGCAAGCCGCGCCTGTTCTTCGGCGTGACGGCCGGCAACATGGATTCGATGGTCAACCGCTATACCTCGGACAAACGCATCCGCAGCGACGACGCGTATACGCCCGGCGGTGAGGGTGGTAAACGACCCGACCGCTCCGTGATCGTCTACTCGCAGCGCGTGCGCGAGGCGTACAAAGACGTGCCGGTGGTGATTGGCGGCATCGAGGCCTCGCTGCGTCGCATCGCGCACTTCGACTACTGGTCGGAGAAAGTGCGCCGCTCCGTGCTGCTCGATGCCAAGGCCGACCTGCTTGTGTACGGCAATGCCGAGCGGCAGATCTGCGATATCGCGACGCGGCTGGATGCCGGCGAGACCATCGACCAGCTGCGCGACCTGCGCGGCACATCCTTCGTGCGCGGCAATCACGCCAGCGACTACATCGAGATCGACTCGCGGCATCTGGATGCGCCGGGTCCACTCAATCCGCCCATTGATCCCTATGCGATGGAGCCGGAGATCAAGGCCGCGCAGCCGCCAGCGGCGACTGCACCGGCCGGCGAGAGCGTGGTGCGCTTCGTGCGCCGCGTGAAGAATGCCGATCGTGATCGCAGCGTGATCCGCATGCCGGACTACGAGCAGGTGGCTGACGACGCCGTCATGTATGCACATGCGTCGCGCATCCTGCATCTGGAAGCCAACCCGCACAATGCGCGCGCGCTGGTGCAGCGCCACGGCAACCTGGACGTGTGGATCAATCCGCCGCCCATCCCGCTGCTCACCTCCGACATGGACGCGGTCTACGAGCTGCCCTACCAGCGGCTGCCGCATCCGGTCTATGGCAAGGCGGAAATCCCGGCCTACAAGATGATCCGCTTCTCGATCTCGATCCAGCGCGGTTGCTTCGGCGGCTGCACCTTCTGCTCCATCACCGAGCACGAAGGCCGCATCATCCAGAACCGCTCGGAAGGTTCGGTGCTGCGCGAGATCGAGGTGATCCGCGATACCGTGCCCGGATTCACCGGCGTGATCTCCGACCTCGGCGGGCCGACTGCGAACATGTATCGCATTGCCTGCAAGAGCCGGACGATCGAGGCCGCATGCCGGCTGCCGTCCTGCGTGTTTCCGTCCGTGTGCGAGAACCTGAACACCGACCACACGCCGCTCATCGAACTGTATCGCAAGGCGCGCACGCTGCCCGGCATCAAGAAGGTGCTGATCGGCTCGGGCGTGCGCTATGACCTGGCCATCGAATCGCCCGAGTACGTGAAGGAACTCGCGCAGCATCATGTCGGCGGTTACCTGAAGATCGCCCCCGAGCACATGCGCGAAGGGCCTCTGAACAAGATGATGAAGCCCGGCATGGGCACGTACTACCGCTTCAAGGAGCTGTTCGACAAGTATTCGAAGGAGGCGGGTAAGGAGCAGTACCTCATTCCTTACTTCATCGCGGCCCACCCGGGCACCACCGATGAAGACATGCTGGAGCTTGCCATCTGGCTGAAGAAGAACGGCTTCCGCGCCGATCAGGTGCAGGCCTTCCTGCCATCCCCCATGGCGACGGCCACCGCCATGTATCACAGCGGCAAGAATCCGCTGCGCCGCGTAACGCGCGACAGCGAAGAAGTGGTCATCCCGAAGGGGCTGCGCCAGCGCCGCCTGCACAAGGCTTTCCTGCGCTACCACGATTCCAACAACTGGCCGGTGCTGCGCGAGGCGCTGCGGCGCATGGGTCGCGCGAACCTCATCGGCAACGGTCCGCATCATCTGATTCCTTCGTACCAGCCTCGCGACACGGGTGATGCGGGCGAGGGGAAGCGACGTCCCATGCCGATGCGCACCCAGCACACCGGCCTGCCTCGCGTGCCATCACGGATGCCGGGAGTGCCGCGCGTGCCACCGCGCGCCAGATCGGCCGCTTCGCCGCCAGGCAAGCCGCGCGGCAAGCGATGAATCCAGGGCGGCGATGAAGCCAGAGCGCGTCATGGGCATTGCGGCGGCGCTGATGGCGATTGGAATCGGCATCGGGGCGCTCGGCAGTCATGCGCTGCGTGCGGTGCTGCCGCCGCGCGAACTGGAGTCCCTGGCGACCGCGGTGAATTATCAGCTGATCAACGCGCTGGGGCTGCTGCTGGTCGGCGTGCTGATGAGGACCGGGACCCCGAACCTGCGCGGGGTC
>JBDSGY010000224.1:0-6084 GCA_039918755.1 Steroidobacteraceae bacterium | reverse complement strand
AGTTGAAAGGCGTGATGCCCGCCACCACGCCCAGCGGCTGGCGCAGGTTCCAGTTGTCGATGCCGCCGCCCACGTTGTCCGAATGCGCGCCCGCCAGCAGTCGCGGTGCGCCGCAGGCAAACTCCACCACTTCGATGCCACGGGTCACTTCGCCGCCGGCGTCTGCCAGCACCTTGCCGTGTTCTGCCGTGATGGCCGCCGCAAGCCGGCCCCGATTGGCTTCCAGCAATTCCCGGAAGCGGAACATCACGCGGGCACGTCGCAGGGGCGACTGCTGCGACCAGGCGGGAAACGCGGCCATCGCACTGGCGACCGCTGCATCGGCCATGGCTGCATCGGCCATCGCCACGCGTCCGGTGATGGCGCCCGTGGCCGGATTGAATACATCCCCGCGGCGACCGGCAACAGGCGACACGATCCGGCCGCCGATGAAATGATCGATGTTCACCATTGCATTGTCTGCGCCTGGCGATAGCCCGGGTCGCCGTAATCCACCAGTTGCACGGCCTTGCCCGTGCGATACAGCGCCACGCGACCTGCGCAGTCTTCGCGCAGCGCGAGATTGACCGCCGCAATCGCAAAGTCGTCTGCAGAGGAAATGACATCAGGCGCGATGCAGTTCACGCGGATCTTCTGGTCCTGCAACGAGCGCAGCGCTGCCGTCAGGCGCAGCACGCCGGCTTTGGCGGCACAGTATGCGGGACGGTCCTCGGCGCCGAAGCCGAGGCCGGAATCCGCGGCGACATTCACGATCGACCCGCCGCGACGCTTGAGATATTCAATCGAATGACGCGTGACGTGCATGGTGCCCAGCAGATTGGTACTGACGATGCGTGCCCAGTAGCCGAGCGGATCGCCGTTGAGCCAGGGCCCGGCCACATTGAAGACCAGGTCGATGCCGCCAAACTCACGCGCCGCGCGATCGACCATGGCGACGACGCTTTCTTCCACGGCTACGTCGCAGCGGTGGCCCAGCGCTGCCGTTCCCGTGGCGCGGATGCTGGCGGCGACCTCGCCAGCCAGGGCGTAGTCGATGTCGGCGACCACCACGCTTGCACCCAGTGCCGCACAGCGGCGCGCAATTGCCGCGCCAGCGCCAGAGCCGCCACCGGTTACCAGCGCGACGCGTCGCTCAAGCCGGCGCAGCGGCACCACTTCCGTGCCGGTCGCGTCACTCCCGGAGTCACTCGGCGGCACGGTTCTCCACTGGCGCGATATTCAGCGCCTTGAGCTCTGCTTCGATCTTGGCGCGATCGCCCACGGCCACAGTGACCATGCGTTCGGGCTGCAGGTATTTCTGGGCCACGCGCTGCACGTCGCCAACGGTCACTGCATCGAGCTTCGCCGGCAGCGTGGAGTAGTAGTCCAGCGGCAGCCCGTAGACGAACAGCGTACTGCCGGTTCCCGCCGCATCGCCGGTGGTTTCGAACAGGCCCGGCAGCGAACGCGCGAACGAATCGCGCGCCAGCGCGAGCTCATCGGCGGACACCGCCTCACTGCGCATGCGCGAGATCTCGCTGAAGATCTCCTTCACAGCGGGAGCGGTGACATCGGTGCGCACGTTGGTGGCGACCACGAATGGCCCTGCACCGCGCCTGAATCCGAACGCCGAGCTGGCGCCATACGTATAGCCGTTGCGCTCCCGCAGGTTCAGGTTGATGCGACTGGAGAACAGCCCGCCCAGCGCGCCGTTCATGACCGAGAGCGGCACATAGTCCGGCGAACTGCGCGGCACACCGAGCTGTCCCACGCGCAAGGCCGTCTGCGGCGAGCTGCCCCGATCGATGACCAGAATCTGCCCCGCCGCTTTCTGGACGGTGGCCGGCACAGGCGTCATCACCACCTTGCCCCGCCAGCTGCCGAAGTTCTTTTCCACCAGTGCCCGCAGCTGCGGCTGGGTGATATCTCCGGCCACCGACAGCACCGCGTTGTCCGGCGTGTAACCCTTGCTCCAGAAATCCACCAGGTCTTCCCGGCGCATGCTTGTGACCGACTGGGCAGTGCCAAGCTCGATATACCCGTAGGGGTGCTCCTTGCCATAGAGCGCCGCGTTGAAGGCGCGCTGGCCGATCGCGGCCGGGTTGTCGCCCTGCTGCAGGATCTGTGTGAGTCGGCTGGTGCGGACCCGCTCGATCTCTGCCGGCTGAAACGCGGGCTTGAGCACGACATCGGCCAGGATTCCGAACGCCTGGGGCGCAGTGTGCTTCAGGGTGCGCAGCGACAGATTGGTGGAATCGGTGCTCGAACCCACGTTGAGCGCTGCGCCCAGCGTCGCCAGATCCTCGGCAATCTGCAGATTGCTGCGCGTCGCGGTTCCTTCGTCCAGCAGGTCGGCGGTGAAATTGGCGAGGCCGGGCTTGGCCCCCGGATTATGGTCACTGCCAGCCAGCAGCGTCAGATTCGCCGCGATCACCGGCAGCTTGTGCTGCTCATAGAGCAGCACGACGAGGCCATTGGCGAGCTTGAATTGCTGGGGAACCGGCAGCTTGAGCGCGCTGGCGGGGCCAGCACCGGGCGCAGTGGCGCGCCAGTCGGTGGCAGTCTTTTCGATGACGGCGCCGTCCGCTGGCGGCGATCCGCGCGGGGGATCGTTCAGCACCTTGTCACCGGGCACGCCATACACCACCACGCGCGATTGGGGCGTCAGCATGGTGGCCGCGGCGGTGCGCAGGGATTGCGGGGTGATCGATGCGTAGCGCGCGATGTCCTGCTGCAGGTAGTCGGGATCGCCCAGATAGTGGTTGTAGCGATTGAGACGATCCGCGACGCCGCCGAAACCGCCCAGCGTCTCCAGGCCGCGAATGATCCCGGACACCACGCCATTGCGCGCGCGGTCCACTTCGGCCTGCGCAGGAGGCAGTTGCCGGATGCGCGCAAGTTCGGCATCGATGGCATCTTCGAGCTGCTGCGGCTTCACCCCCGGCCGCGCGGTGGCTTCAATGGTGAAGACCGACCCCAGCTGCAGTGAATACTGGGAAACAGACACCGCCTGCGCAATCTGCTTCTCGTACACCAGCTTCTGGTACAGCCGGCTCGCCTTGCCACCACCCAGGATGTCGGCGAGCAGATCCGCTTCGGCATCGCCAGGCTTGTAGATCGGCGGCGTGATCCACGCCATGTACACGCGCGGCAGTTCCACTTTGTCGGCGAACACCGCGCGCCGCTCGGCCGTGATCTTCGGCGTCTCGACATTGACGCGCTCCACCGGCTTGCCGGCCGGCAGCGAACCGAAGTATTTCTCCACCAGCGCCTTCGTGCGCACCTTGTCTATGTCGCCGACGATCGCGATGCTGGCATTGCCCGGCGCGTAATATTCCCTGAAGAATTCGCGCACGTCGGTGAGTCGCACGGCCTCGATATCCGCATGCGAGCCGATCACCGATGCATAGTAGGGATGGCCCGGCGGGAACAGGGTATGAAACAACCCTTCTTCCACCAGACCATACGGCGTGTTCTCCGTGCTCTGCCTGCGCTCGTTGCGCACGACGTCCTGCTGGTTCGACAGCTTCGCCTGGTCCAGCGTTTCCAGCAGGAAGCCCATGCGATCGCTTTCCAGCCAGAGTGCGAGCTCCAGCTGGTTGGACGGCAGCGTCTCGAAATAATTCGTGCGGTCGAAATCCGTGGTGCCGTTCAGGTCGCCGGCACCCGCGCCCTCGAGCATGCGCAGGTGACCATCGCCGGGCACGTTCTTCGAGCCCTGGAACATCATGTGTTCGAAGAGATGCGCGAAGCCGGTGCGACCCGCTTTCTCGTTCGCCGGCCCCACGTGATACCAGAGGTTGACGGCCACGAGTGGCAGCCGGCGGTCTTCGACGAGGATTACCTCCAGCCCATTTGCCAGACGGTATTTCTCGAATTCCAGATGCGGCGCGGGCGGCATTGCCGGTGCAGCGACTGGAGCCGCGCCCTGCACCGCAGAGGCGCCCAGGAGCAGCAGGATGGAGAGCAGTCGCTTCATGAAATCCCCGTGAGTAGCCCGGCAAGCCTAGGCAAGCGCAGGTGGCCTGTCTAGCGCGGCCGCGCTGCGACTGTACGCCGTTGACACTCTACCGGTGCGACGGCGATCCTGTGGCCGATGCCGAAAGAAACCCCGTCCAATCCCGATCCTGCGCGCTACGCGCGGCATCTCGCACTGACTGAAATCGGCATCGCCGGTCAGCAGCGACTCGCTGCGTCGTCCGTACTGGTGGTCGGCGCAGGCGGCCTCGGCTCGCCGGCGGCGCTGTACCTGGCTGCGGCTGGTATTGGCACGCTCGGCCTGGCGGACCACGACCGCATCGAGATCAGCAACCTGCAGCGACAGATCCTGTTTGCCACGGCGCAGGTTGGCAAGGGCAAGGCGCAGACTGCGCGTTCCCGGCTGCTCGAGCTGAATCCGGATGTGCGTGTGGTCGCCCATGAGCTCAAGCTCGCCCCGCGCAACGTGTTGCAGCTGTTCGCGCTGTATGACGTCATCATCGATGGCACCGACCGGCTCGCCACGCGCTACCTGATCAACGATGCCTGCGTGCTGCTCGGCAAGCCGCTGGTCAGTGCCGCCATCCATCGCTTCGAAGGCCAGGCTATGACCTACCTTCCCGGCAAGGCGCCGTGCTACCGCTGCCTCTATCCCGTCAGCCCGGAGAATCTCGTACCCAGCTGCGCCGATGCCGGCGTCCTGGGCGTGCTGCCAGGCGTCATGGGCAGCCTGCAGGCCACCGAAGCGCTCAAGGTTCTGCTGGGAATCGGCGAGCCATTGGCCGGCCGTCTGCTGGTGTACGATGCCCTGTCGCTGACCTTCGACGAATTCCGCTTTCAGAGACGCATCGACTGCGCGGTCTGCGGCGAACACCCGACCATCACCAGCATCGAACAGCATGAGGAGCCTGCATTGAGCGGCATCACCGAGTGGACACCACAGCAGCTCGCGGCGGAGCTCAGGCAAGGCGCCGAAGACCGGCTGCTGCTGGTCGACGTGCGCGAACCCTGGGAGTGGGAAGCCGGACGCCTGCCGGGCTCATTGCATATCCCGCTGGGCACGCTGCCGCAGCGGACGCAGGAAATTCCTGCCGGGGTCACGCCGGTCTTCATCTGCGCCGGGGGCGTGCGCAGCATGGCGGCATGCAGGCTGCTTGCGGCGCAGGGTCGCGATGCAATCAATCTGGGTGGCGGTGTCCACGCCTGGAGTGAAGTCTACGGCGCACCCCCGCCGCCGCACGATCACCACTGATCATCAGCCCTGGGAGCTGATCAGCCCGGTGCGCGGTCCCGCACCGAGCGTTCTGCGGAAACAATCGTGTTGTGCAGGAGCATGGTAATGGTCATCGGACCCACGCCGCCCGGCACCGGGGAAATCAGCGAAGCCTTCTTGCGCACTCCCTCGAAGTCCACGTCGCCGACGAGCCGGCCATCGGGCAGGCGATTGATGCCCACGTCGATCACCACCACGCCGGTCTTGACCATCTGAGGCACGATCAGGCCGGGCACACCCGCCGCCACCACCAGGATGTCGGCCAGCATCGTGAACTGCCCCAGGTCTTTGGTCTTCTTGTGACAGATGCAGACTGTTGCATCCTGCTGCATCAGCATCAGCGCCATGGGTTTGCCGACAATGTTGCTTGCTCCCACCACGACGACATTGCGCCCCGCAATCTCGACGTTTTCGTGCTCCAGGAGCTTCTGCACGCCGAAGGGCGTACACGGCGGGAACACGGTGTTGCCCGTGATCAATCCGCCAACGTTGTAAAGATGAAAGCCGTCCACATCCTTTGCCGGCGCGATGCGCTCGAGCACGCTCGCGATGCGGATCTGCTGCGGCAACGGCAGCTGCACGAGAATTCCGTGAATCATCGGGTTGCCGTTCAATGCATCGATGTGCCGCAGAACTTCGTCTTCGGAAGTGTCGGCAGGCAACTCGATGAGTTCGGAAAAAATTCCGGTGTCCTGGCACGCGGTGATCTTGTTGCGGACGTAGACCTTGGATGCAGGGCTGTCGCCGACGAGAATGACGGCGATGCCCGGGCGCACGCCTGTAGCCGCAACGAGACGTGCCACACGCTCCGCGTATTCGGCGCGCAGCTTGCGCGCGACGGCTTTGCCGTCAAT
>JBDSGY010000223.1:0-4318 GCA_039918755.1 Steroidobacteraceae bacterium | reverse complement strand
GCGTCATAGGGACCGAGCACGATGATGCTCTGCACGCCGCCGCGAGGCGTGGCTCCGATGAACACATCGTCCACGCCCGCGCCGCGTTCATCGTCGACCACTGCGGCACTGAGCTTGTGTGGGCCAGCCGTTAGCTGCAAACGCGTCTTGCCTGCCTTCAACTCCTGCGGCGCGCCGTCCACCAGGAACTGCAGACGTGGTTCGCGCTGGTCGGTCGCGCCAAAGGCCGGCCGCCCCCCCGCGACGCGGATCTCGTACTGCGCGTCGAGCGGAAAATCGTGGCGCACGACCAGTCCGCCGCGGGTCCCCAGCGGCAGCCCTTCCACGTGCTTTCTCTGGCTCGGTCCTGCAGCCGCACGGAACTCGACCTGTGCAGCCGGCACGGTGATGTCGCCGACAGCGCGCCGGCTCACCCGCATTGCTGCCGCCACGTAGCTTTCAATCAGAGCGGGCGAACTGCCGAGTGTCTCGCCGTTGTCGAAGCCGTGACTGACGTCGTCGGCCGGCAGCGCAGTTGCAACGTCGATATCCAGGTTGAGCAGGTCGCGGATGGCGTTCGCGTATTGCACACGATTCAGCCGGCGCACACCGGACGCCGCCAGCACCGGACGCGCCACGGCCGCACGATCCAGATCGCGCTCGACGCTACCGGCGAATGCATGCAGCTCAGTGCGTGCCGGGCGCGGTTTGCCACCGGGCGGCATCATGCCCGCCCGGACCTTCCTGACCACGCTTTCCCAGAGTTTTGCATCGCCCGCGACGTTGGCCGTGTCCTGCGTATCGAGTGCAAGACCGCCCGCCCAGTCCGCCGTGTTGTGGCAGTCCAGGCAATAGCGCTCGATCAATTTCTGCCGTGCCGCAGGAGCGCCAGCGCCTGCGGCGAGTGCCGGCAGCGCCAGCGCAGCGACCGTGACCGCGAACCCGTGGATGAGTGATTTCATTTCACCTCATGCCAGAGGTTATTTCTGTGCAACCACGCGGTGCTTCTGCTCGCCGATCCCTTCGATGTTGCACGCCGCTGTATCACCCGCTTTCATCCAGCGCTGTGACCCGGTATCGATGTTGGTGCCCGCAGGACTGCCCATCGAGATGAGGTCACCTGCCCGCAGGGTCATGATGTTCGAGCTGTAGGACAACATGTCCCAGATGTTGTACTCACTGCGGCTGGTGTTGGAGTCCTGCTTGATCTCGCCGTTCAGAGTGAAGTAATGGCGGGTATTCATCGCCTGCGGCAGGAATTCCTTCGGCACGATGAAAGGCCCGAGGGGCGCGAACGTGTCATGGTTCTTCTGCACCAGCCAGTCAACACTGCCGCCCATCTTCCGGTCCCCGCGACCGCCGCGATCCGACACGTCGATCTGCGCGGTATAGCCAAAGATGTAATTCGGCGCATCGGCGACCGAGACATTCTTGGCGTCCTTGCCAATCACCACGTTGAATTCGCATTCCCAGTCGATCTGGTCCCGACCTTTCGGGATGACGATATCGTCGAACGGACCCACAACGGCAGTCGGTGACTTCAGGAACAGATACGGATTTTCCGGGCGGGGGTCGCCTGCCGGCCGCTCCCAATAGCCGGGCATCGACGTGGCAGCCGCGCGCGGGCCCGGCGGAGGGCCGCCTGCAGCCGGCGGTCCACCGGCTGCAGCAGGAGCCCCCGGTGCAGCAGGCGCACCTGGTGCACCAGCGGGACGCGCGCCCTGGGCCACGATGCCCGCTGCGTGTTCCGGATAATTGGCGCCTGCATTGAGGATGATTGCCGGACGAACCGGCGCCAGTGTCTTCACCTCGCTCAATGGATGCACGTAGGCCGCTGGGCCGGCATCTGCGGCAAAGCGCGCGAGTTCGCGCAGTCGCGGCCCGACGTCTGCGTCATAGCGGGCAATCAGGTCCTTCATGTCTGCAGGCGCTCGCACCTTTGCCGCCTTGCCGTTGCGGCGCTGGAACTCCTGGTTGGCCGCCGCGATGTCGACCACCACAGAGTCACGCAGCACGAGCCCTACCTTTTCCTGCCCCGCGACCTGGAAGGTACCGAGCTTGAAAGGAACGGCTGCAGGCGCCGCGGCATGCGCGCCAATTGCCGCACCGCTCGTGAGCAAAGCCACGGCGCAGCGAACCAGCATGTTGTGTCGACGAAACATATACACCTCCGTCACTTTCTTATTGGGCAGTCGGAACAAGTGCGCCGGGGATTGCATCGCCCGTGCCCAGGTGCTTGCCGTCAGGAAGAATCACATAGTTGAACGACCCGCCCGTCTTGCTCGGGTCCTTGTAAGGATTGCCGACCACAGTCACGACGTCCCCGGGCTTCACTGAATCGCGCAGCCAGCCCACACGTTTGAGCACTGGAATGGCGGCGCCTTCATAACTGTAGACCACATCCTTGCCGCCCACCTTGACCGACAGGTGCAGCCAGACATGCGGGTTGGTCCACTGGATTTCCGTGACCACGCCCTTCTGCTCGACCGTCTTCGTCTGGTTGAACATCGCAAAGGAGTGATGCGCAATCGACGTGCCGGCAAAACCGGCGAGCAACAGCACCGCCATCAGGCGAGGGAAAACTGGCTGGATCTTCATCTCAACCCTCCGCATTGAACTCACAGACATACTCCTCGAATCGGCTTCCCGGCGGCATCGGCACGTATGCGCGGCGGATGGTGAACGGTTCTTCGAATGCTTCGGGATCGGTCAACGTCATCTCGATCTCAAGCCGTGTCGGGCTTACCCGGCGGATGCGCTCCACCGCGGTAAGCTTGTCGGAGTACGGAATGCCGTTGCGGTCGATCTGCCCGGCCCGGACATTGTTCGTCTCGATAACCAGCGTGTCCCCTTCCCAACGGCCAACCGAGTCGCCGCTGAAGCTGGGATCCGCGCCAGCCGTATGACCGCCGTCCAGGTAGATTCGCCGGATGTCGCGCAGTACGCCCAGATTCATGGTCACCTGCCCGCGGGTCTGGATGATCTCCATTGGCATGGTGCCGAAGCGAGCAACGCCAAACGCCAGGCAGCGCGTGACCGTGTCCGGCTCCTGGCTGCCGTCGAGATCAAACTTCCGGCGCCATTCGGCGAACTGGGCAGCGTATTTCGGCTTGAGCTTTGGAACTGCGGGAGCTGGGGGTCCAGACCTGGGAGGACCACCGGGGGGAGGTCCGCCCGTGGGAGGTCCACCCGCGGGGGGAGCGGCGCCGGCGGGGGAACGCGGGGCGCTCGCCCCACCCACGGGGGGGCCAAAATAGGCGTATTCGGGATTCCACATTCCCGAGATGTTCGGATGCGTGGGATCGCCGTAGAGCGGATCCTTCATCGGTTCCGCGGCGGTGGCAGCGGCGGCAGCGGCGATCGCCACGGCGACAGCCATCAGGTTAGACAATTTCGGCCTGTTCATTTGCCCCTCAGCCACCAGTTAATTCTCAGATACAGGAATTTATACAATTTCGCGCTGCGAGCCTAGCCCCTCGGGCACCCCGAAGGCCCCGGGGGAACGGCAAACAGGGGATTTAAGGTTAGACTGCCGGACTTTCCGCGCAGCGAATCCATGAAGAAGAAATCCCCGGCTGTTACGCGACGAAAAGCGGCTCCCAGCGCCACCGTGCGCAAGCGCAAGCGGGGACGTCCATTGGCGGTGCATCCCAAGGTAGGCAGGGAAGCCATCGTTGCGGCTGCCCGCCAGCTTGTCGACAGGTTGCGCCCCCACCAGGTGTCCATTGCACTCATTGCCCGCGAGGCCGGAGTGGATCCGGCCCTGGTCCGCTACTATTTCACCAACCGCGAACACGTCATGCTCGCCGTGGTCGAGAGCATCCTTGCGGACTGGGCGGCGCACCCCTCTCCCGACGAGGCACCGGTGGCGCAGATCGAAATGCACCTCTCGAACATGCTCAGGTTCTCGCGCAGTGTCCGCTCCATGCAGCGCTTGATGGTGGAAGAATGCGCCGAGGCGAAGTCGCCAGCCGTGCGCGCCCGCGTGCAGGAGTTGAACAACCAGGCCCTGCAACAGCTTTCCGGCCTCTTCCGCGTGGAGGGGAAAGGGGAGACCCGTTCGCCCGACGCGCTCTTCATGCACATTGCGATGATCGGCCTGTGCGAGTTCTTCGCCACCGTCCAGGCGTTGATCCTGCCACTGGCGCCGAAAGGCACCAGTCCCACCGAACTTGCTGCCAGCTACGAAGAGTTCATCCATGACCTCGTGCTGGACGGCATCCGCAAACGCCTCAAGCCTGCGGACAGCAGGCACTAGCGCCGCTTCAGCTGGTTGTATTCCGCCGTGGCCTGCGTGGTGGCCGTGCGATCCATGTTGGTACCGATCGTGCCGGCGAAC
>JBDSGY010000222.1:0-3022 GCA_039918755.1 Steroidobacteraceae bacterium | reverse complement strand
GGCCCAGCTTCCAGGCGTCCACCACGCGGATGGAGTACTGCTCGATGGCTTCGGGCGCCGTGGTGGGAACAACGAGCAGCGCGATCTGCGCACCCTTGCGCTGCTCGAAGGCGGCGAGCTTCTGCTCGAGTTCAGCCTGCTGTCCTGCCGTCAGCGTGCCAGTCAGATCCGTCACCCGCGCCTCGAGGGGTGGCACGGCCTGCAGGCCCTGCGCCCGGACAGGCGCGAGCATGACCAGCGCCAGCAGCGCGATCGCGGCCGACCAGGGACGCATGCCGGCAGCGTTACGCATCCCGGTGGTAACTTGCCGCCCTAGCGCGCGGGTGCCGGCGCAGGCGCGGGAGCCGGTGCGGGTGCGGGTGCGGGCGCGAAATCCACGACCGGTGCGCGCGACACGGCAGTCTCGTTTTCCACCGTGAAATTCGGCTTCATCTTGTGCTTGAACAGCATCGCCGTCAGGTTGGTGGGGAACGACCGCACGGTGGTGTTGTACGACTGCACCGACTCGATATAGCGGTTGCGTGCCACCGCGATGCGGTTTTCCGTGCCCTCCAGCTGCGCCTGCAGCTCGAGGAAGTTCTTGTCTGACTTGAGCTCGGGATAGTTTTCCGTGACTGCGAACAGGCTCTTCAGCGCCTGCGTGAGCTCGCCCTGCACCTGCTGGAATTTGCGCAGCGCAGCTTCGTCATTGAGGAGTTCCGGCGTCAGCTGGATGGAGCCGGTCTTGGCGCGCGCTTCGGTCACGCCGAGGAGCACGGTCTGCTCCTGCGCAGCAAAACCCTTCACGGTCGCCACCAGTTGCGGGATGAGATCGGCGCGGCGCTGGTACTGGTTCAGCACTTCGGACCAGGCGGACTTCACGCCCTCGTCCTTCGTCTGCAGTGTGTTGTAGCCGCAGCCGGACAACAGCGCCGCGGCGGCCAGCAGGGCGATTTTCAATGCACGCATGGAAAGCACTCCTTGAGACAGCGGACGGACGGCGCCGCCCTTCAAGGGTGATTCTGGCACGCCGCGGTCGCGGGTGCAGGCTTGGCTAGTGCAGGGCGGCCCAGTTGAGGATCCTGATATCCTCAGCGGGCAGGTCGAAGTTCACGGCCAGCAGCTTCCGCAGCTCCCTGATCTCGCTCTGTGGTCGCAGCCTGGCGTGCAGCTCGACCACGCCGCTGAACTCCCCCGGACCGGTGGGGCCCGAAGCCTCTGCCACAAAATGCGTGTAGTACTTGCTGGACATGGAATGCACCGCCTCATGGACAGCCTAGTCCGGCCGCCGCACATCGGCTGTGAGTGCGCGCACAGATACGACTCGGGGAAAGGATGAGTCGCTACCGGCCGCCCACCACTCCTGGCTCGCGCTACATCACGCCCGCCGGCCATGCGCGCCTGAAAGAAGAGCTGGATCAGCTATGGCGCGTGGAACGCCCGCAGGTCACCGCGACGGTCAGCGCCGCAGCGGCTCAGGGAGACCGCTCCGAGAACGCGGAATACACCTACGGCAAGAAACGGCTGCGCGAAATCGACGCGCGCGTGCGCTTCCTGCGCCGCCGGCTGGACGGGATGGTGGTGGTGGACCAGGCACCGAGCGATCGCGGCCGGGTGTTCTTCGGCGCGTGGGTGGACCTGGCGAAGGATGACGGCACCGCCGGCCGCTACCGCATCGTCGGTCCGGACGAATTCGACATGCAGGCGGGGTACATCAGCATGGACGCGCCGCTGGCGCGCGCCATGCTTGGCAAACCGCTGGATGCAGAGATCACGGTGAATATCGCAGGCGTCGAAACACGCTTCGAAATCACGGCGATCGAATACGAACCCTAGATCACGCGGACGTTCTTGAACTGCCAGGGATCGCTCATGTCCAGGTCTTCGGGGAACAGCCGCTCGCGGTCCGACAACGGTGACCAGTCGGTGTACGCACCGATCACCTTGCCGAGGTAAGGCCGGCAGATTTCCAGGATGCGCTTGTGGTCGAGTTCATCGGGCTCGAGCAGGCCGCTGTCCGGGTTTTCCATCGCCCAGATCATGCCGGCCAGCACCGACACGGTGACCTGCAGGCTGGTGGCGTTGTTGTACGGCACCAGCGCGCGCGCTTCTTCGATGCTCAGTTGCGAACCGAACCAGAACGCATTGCGCTTGTGTCCCGCCAGCAGCACACCCAGCTCGTCCATGCCCGAGGTGATGTCTTCGGTCATGATGCGTTTGCGGTCCTGCATCTGCCAGTTGCGGCCGGCCAGTTCGTGCACCGACAGCACTGCGGCATCGCTGGGGTGGTAGGCATAGTGCGCCGTCGGGCGATACACCACGTCACCGTGCTTGCGCACGGTGTAATAGTCCGCGAGCGAGATCGCCTCGCTGTGCGTGATCAGGAAGCCGTGGATGGGCCCGGCGTTGGGCGTCCAGGTGCGCACGCGCGTCGCAGCGCCAGGCTGGCCCAGATAAATGGCCGAACCATTGCCGAAATCGTGGCGCTTCGCGTCGCGCGGGAAATTGCGCTCATGCGAGCCCCAGCCGAGCTCGGCGGGCTGGCAGCCTTCGGACACGAAGCCGTCCACGGACCAGGTGTTGATGAACTCATTCACTTCCTTGGGTCGGCTGGACACCTGCGTATCGCGTTCGGCGATGTGCATCACGCGGATGCCAAGCGTCTGCGCAAGCTCGGACCACTCGCCGCGATTGACCGGATCGGGCTTGTCCTTGTCGACACCGATGTCGTGCTTCAGCTGCAGCAGGGCTTCCTTCACGAAATGGGACACGAGGCCGGGGTTGGCGCCGTGGGTGAGGATTGCGGTTGGATTGCGCGCGGTGAGATCGGTGCGCAGCATCAGCATGTCGTCGCGCAGCGCATAGTTGGTGCGACGGCCGGGCGGCAGCGTGGGATCGGTGTAGCCACCGGCCCAGGGCTCGATGCAGGTGTCGATGTACATCACACCGCGTTCCCAGCAGTGCTTGATGAGCGCGATGCTCGACACATCCACCGACAGGTTCACCAGGAAATCGCCACGGCCCATGACGCTGTCGAGCACCC
>JBDSGY010000221.1:0-5967 GCA_039918755.1 Steroidobacteraceae bacterium | reverse complement strand
CGAGTGTGGCGTGCGCTGATCCACCTGGTCGACGAGATTGTCGGTTTCCACGACCAGCGTGTCCCCTTCCCAGTGGCCGCTCGAATAACCACCACGCGACGCGAGCCGGTCTGCCTGCGGTGCATTGCGGTCGCCGAAGTAGACGCGACGGATCTCGCTGTGCGCCTCGTAAACGATGTTGATCTGTTCGGGACGCTGGAGGATCTCCATGGGATAGCCGCCGGAGCCGAGCATCGAGCCGGGCATGCCCGTGCCCACGCACCAGTAACCAGGGGAATCGTCAGTGCCGGCCGTCAGCTTCTGGTAGGCCGCAACCCGGGCCTGGGCCAGTGGCGTGAAGGGCAATGCACCGGCTGCCGTATTGGTGGCCCCGCCAATGCCAGGCCCGCTTGCGTTGGTCCATACACCGGTGAAATCCGGATGTTCGGCGCCGACCGCCGCCACTGCGAAGACTGCCAGCCAGGCGGCCGCGACGTACTTCCCAACTCTCATTGATTGCCCCATTCTGCGCACTCCCGGTTTGCGGGTAATTTTCGATTTGGCAAGCCTAGGGACCAACCCCCAAGCTGTCAAAGCGGCTTTGGAGATTGCCATGGTGAAGGGAATCGCATTCGCATTGCTGGTCGCGGTCAGCTTTTCGGCAAGCGCAATCTGGCCCGCCGACGCATGGCGGGCCGGCTAGGCGTCCCATGCTGCCCAGTTACTACATCCCCCATGGTGGCGGCCCCTGCTTCTTCATGGATGACCCGCAAGGCACGTGGACCGGCATGGCGCAGTTCCTGCGCGATCTGCCGGGCACGCTTCCGGAGCGACCGAAAGCCATCATTGTTGTCTCCGGGCATTGGGAAACCAAGGGCTTCGCACTCACCAGCGGGGCCCGGCCGCCACTGGTGTACGACTATTACGGCTTTCCGCCCCACACCTACCAGCTGCGCTATGACGCCCCCGGCGCGCCGGAGTTGGCCGCGCAGGCGGCGCAGCTGCTGCGCGATGCCGGGCTGTATGCACGCCTGGATCCAACCCGCGGTCTCGATCATGGTGTGTTCGTGCCATTGAAGGTGGCGCTGCCCGAGGCCGATATTCCGGTCGTGGAGTTGTCATTGGATGCGGGACTCGATGCCGCCCTGCACGTGGCGGCGGGACGCGCGCTCGGTTCGCTGCGCAGCGAAGGCGTGCTCATCCTTGGCGCAGGGATGAGCTTCCATAATCTGCGCGCCATGGGCGACCCCCGCGCGCTGGCGCCATCCCAGCAGTTCGACGCCTGGCTCAACGCGGCGGCCTGCGCACCGGCCAGCGCGCGCGCGACGGCACTGACACACTGGCACGAGGCGCCAGCCGCGCAGTTCTGCCAGCCACGCCATGAACACCTGCTGCCGCTGATGGTGGCGGCTGGCGCATCGGGCGCCATCGGCCAGCGCGTATTCAACGAGCAGGTGCTGGGTTCGATGATCTCTGGTTTCCGGTTCGCCTGAAGCCGCGACCGCATATTCAAGCATGCCGCAATCGCTGAACCGCTCCATTTCCGTGCCCATCGTGCTCAGTGCGATCACTGTGCTGATGACGCTGGCATTGCTGATCGGCTGGATTCTGGTGATCAGCGAGAACCTGCCACTGACGCGTGCCTTCTCGGGCAATCGCTGGCTGCTGGCAGGAGGCATCGCATCGTTCGTGCTGGTCATGAGCGTGCTGGTGCTGTTCAGCGTGTCACTGGTGCGGGAGATCCTGGAGAGCCGCCGGCAGCAGATGTTCATTGACTCGGTGACGCACGAGCTGAAAAGCCCGCTGGCATCGATCAAGCTCTGCCTCGAAACGCTGGCGCGTCCGGAGCTGTCTGCCACGCAGCAGGTCGAGCTGCGCACGATGATGCTGTCGGATGTGGAACGCCTGACGGTGTTCGTCGATGACATCCTCCAGGCCAGCCGCATTGCCCATCGCCGCCGTTCGCAGACCTGGACCGTGGTCGACGTCACCAGGCTGTTGAATCTCGGGATCGATGGCATGCGGCGTCGCTACGACCTGCCTGAAGCCGCATTTGAGCTCGATGCCCCTGCTAAAGTCGAGATCTTTACCGATCCGACGGCGCTCGAGATCATCATCAAGAATGTGCTCGACAACGCCGTGAAATATTCCTCCGCCGATCCGCACGTGCAGATAGAAGTGCGTCGCCTCGAGGCGGGACACCTCGCCATCGTCGTGCGCGACCAGGGCATCGGCATCGACCGCAGCCAGCTCAAACGCATCTTCAAACGGTTTCACCGCGCACCCGGCGCGCTGGTCAACGAACGCAGCGGCTCGGGGCTGGGTCTTTACGTGGCGTACCGGCTGGTTCGCAATCTCGGCGGACGCATGCGGGCGGAGTCGGGTGGCCAGGGCACGGGCACCACGATGCGCATCCGACTGCCGCTGAGCGCTGCCCGTCTGGACGTGCAGACTTGAGCACGGTGGATCCGCTGGCCGCCGGCCCGGATCTGTCCCGGGCCACCGTGCTCGTGGTGGAGGACGAGGCGCATCTGGCGGCGGGCCTGAAGCTGAATCTGGAACTCGACGGCTATCGTGTCGTGATTGCGCGTTCGCTGCGCGAAGCAGCCGCGCAGCTGCTGCAGGCCGCGCCCATCGATCTCATTCTTCTCGACGTGATGCTGCCCGATGGCGAGAGCTATGGCTTCTGCAAACAATTGCGCGATTCAGGGCAGTACATGCCGGTCATCATGCTCACCGCGCGCAGCGCTGCAGAAGAGCGGGTGCGGGGCCTGGATTCCGGCGCCGACGACTACATGCCCAAACCCTTCGTGCTGCCGGAACTGCTGGCGCGCGTACGTTCGGCGCTGCGTCGCAGTGGCTGGCGGCAACAGGATCCGCTTACCGAAGAGGCGCGTGGCAGCCTGCAGTTCGGCACCGCGCGGATCAATTTCGACACGCATGAGGCCACGTCCGGCGGCAAGCCAGTGCGCCTCACGCAGCTGGAACTGGATCTGCTGCATTACTTCGCGCAGAACCCCGGCCGCGTGCTGTCGCGGGACGAGCTGCTGGAACGCGTCTGGAAGCTGCGCAATGCACCCAACACGCGCAGCGTGGATAATTTCATAGCGCGGCTGCGGCGGTACTTCGAGCCCCTGCCCGACAAGCCGGTGCATTTCCTTTCGCATCGCGGCGCGGGATACAAATTCATTCCTGCCGGCGACAGCAAAACGTGACGCAGTCCGGGCTTTGACAGAACTATTACATTTGCTGACGAAATGATGACCCGCGCGCCTGTCTGATTCGTCGAAAATTGGCCTTCGGTCGAAATCGGCCAATACACACAACGGAGCGGACAGATGGACTCAGCGCAGGAAAATCCGGGCATCGTCACCAGCAAGCCAGTGCGTCGCATCGGCTGGGCAGGTGCATCTCCCTTCCTGGCCATCCACCTGCTGGCCTTCGGCACCATCTGGACCGGCATCACCCCCGCCGCCGCCATCTGCTGTGCCGTTCTCTATTTCGTCCGGATGTTTGCGGTGACGGGCGTCTACCACCGGTACTTCTCGCATCGCACCTACAAGACCAGCCGCGTGTTCCAGTTCATGCTGGCCTTCCTGGCGCAGACCAGCGCCCAGCGCGGCGCACTGTGGTGGGCTGCCCATCACCGCCATCACCACCGCTATTCCGACATGCCCGAGGACCTGCACTCGGTAGCCCAGGATGGCTTCTGGTATTCACACGTCTGGTGGATCTTCGACAACGGCAACCAGGACACGGACTACAACCGCATCCGCGACTTCGCGCGATTCCCGGAACTGCGCCTGCTGAACAAGTTCTACCTCGTTCCGCCCATCATGCTGGGCACTGCCGTGTTCTTCACGCTGGGTGCGTCGGGCCTGTTCTTCGGCTTCTTCGCCAGCACCGTGCTGCTGTGGCATGGCACCTTCACCATCAACTCACTGTCGCATGTGTTCGGCAAGCGTCGCTTCGCGACCACCGACCACAGCCGCAACAACTGGCTGCTGGCCATCGTCACCATGGGTGAAGGCTGGCACAACAACCATCACCGTTACTCGGGCTCGACGCGCCAGGGTTTTTACTGGTACGAATACGACATCACCTTCTACATCCTCAAGGCGCTGTCATTCGTGGGCCTGGTGTGGAAGCTGCAGCCGGTGCCGGCCGCGATCCTGGAAGAAGGTCGGGCCAGCGAGCGCCAGCACCGCCGCATGGCGCCGATACTGGCCGCCAACACCGTCCAGGGCTGACAACTTCCGCGGCGGATTCGCCGCGGGGTCAAACACCGGTCCGGGCTCAGCGCAGCTGTGTTGCAGAAGCGCAGCTGCGTCCCACGGTGTTCACGCGCGCTGCATGTCACCGTCGATGGGAAGCACCTGGCCGGAGATGGATTTCGCAGCGTCCGACGCCAGGAAAACAGCCAGCGCCGCGATGTCGTTTGGATCGACCAATGCCTTGAGTGATTGACCGGCCATGGCTAGCCGTTTCACTTCCTCCAGCGGTTTGCCCGTGCTCTGCGCCCTGCCCTGGAATACCCGCTCCGCGCGCTCCCCTGCGACTGCGCCAGGCGCAATGGCATTGACGCGTATGGAGTGTTCCCCCAGCTCGATCGAAAGGGTCTTGGTCAATCCGATCAGCGCCCACTTCGAAGCCGAGTACGGGCTGCGATTGGCATAGCCAAAACGCCCGGCTGCCGATGCCATGTTGATGATCACGCCATGGCCGGAACGGATCAGATGTGGAATCGCGTTGCGTGTGACGTCGAAGGTGCCGGTGAGGTTGACCTGCAGCACCGCGTCCCAGTCGTCGGGGTTCATGGCCTGCACCGAACAAGTGGGTCCGCCGATACCCGCATTGTTGACCAGCACATCGATACCGCCCAGGCGTAGCGCTGCATCGGCAACCATGGCCGCGACTTCCGTGCGATCGCCGACGCTGCAGTGGCGCGTCAGGAGCCCGGGCATTGC
The DNA here is from genome assembly GCA_039918755.1 of Steroidobacteraceae bacterium. Taxonomy (GTDB): domain Bacteria; phylum Pseudomonadota; class Gammaproteobacteria; order Steroidobacterales; family Steroidobacteraceae; genus ZC4RG30. The sequence continues at coordinate 1,021 of JBDSGY010000221.1, read as the reverse complement.
GGCGCCGGCACGCGCCAGGCCGTCTGTGTCAATGTCACAGGCATAGACCTGCGCGCCAGTGGCGTGGAATGCTCTTGCGATGGCAAGGCCAATGCCGGCTGCACCGGCGGTTACGAGTACCCTGTTCATGGGCGAAGTGTAGTCGAGACGCCGAGGAGCCCGCCTTGCACCTGTTCGAAATCCTGTTGCTGCTGATGCTGGGCGCCACGGTGCTGTCCGCGCTCGCCAAGAAACTGAATATCCCCTACCCGACCGTGCTCGCAGCCGGCGGCGGCCTGGTTGCATTCCTGCCGGGCATTCCGCGTCTCGACCTGCCACCGGACCTGATCCTGGCGCTGTTTGTCGCGCCTGTGCTGCTGGATGCGGCCTTTGACACGTCGCTGCGCGACCTGCGGCGCAATCGGGTGCAGATCCTGTCGCTGGTGCTGGCCGCGGTGGCAATCACCACCGTGGCGGTGGCGTTTGCTGCGCGCGCCTTGTTCCCAGGCTTTCCATGGGCGGCAGCCATTGCACTGGGTGCCCTGCTCGCGCCACCGGACGCGGTTGCGGCACTGGCGGTGCTGCAGCAGGTGAATCCGCCACACCGGATACGCATGGTGCTCGAAGGCGAAAGCCTGCTCAACGATGCTTCGGCATTGCTCATCTATCGCCTCGCCGTCGGCGCCATGGCTGCCGGGAGTTTCAGCCTGATGGACGCCGTGCCGCTGTTCGCACTCGTCGTTTTCGGAAGCGTGGTGGCCGGCTGGCTGCTCGCATGGCCGGTGAACCTGTTGCTGCGGCGCATAGAGGATGCACCCAGCTTTGTGATCGTGCAGTTCGTCATCACCTTCGGTGTGTGGGTCGTGGCAGAGCGCCTCGGGCTGTCCGGGGTCGTGACCATCGTCGTGTTCGGACTGACGCTGGCGCGACGCACCGGGCCGCCCACGCCGCCGCATCTGCGCGTGCCGTCCTTTGCGATCTGGGAGACCATGACCTTCGTCCTCAACGTGGTCGCGTTCACGCTGATTGGATTGCAGATACG
>JBDSGY010000220.1:0-5552 GCA_039918755.1 Steroidobacteraceae bacterium | reverse complement strand
CCCTGGATGGGCTTCTCGGCTGCGGTGTCAGGGATAATGATGCCGCCTGCAGAGGTACGTTCTTCCTCGAGCCGCTTCACAATGATGCGGTCGTGGAGGGGGCGAATCTTCATGTTTGCCACTCCTTGGGAGTTGTTGAAAACGAAATGGTCTGAAACCTGTCCATGCAACCGACTTCGAGAAGAAACAAACCCGGTACCCGGGGTTGTTAGCACTCTCGGACGTCGGCTGCTAACGGGCCGTTATGATAGCGGCGGAACCTGAGGTTTCAAGGCCAGTCGATCTTTTATTACCGGGTCGCTCTGTACAATCGGCCCGATTTCGACCCTTTCCGGAGTCTTTATGCGTTTCCCGGCCCTGTTGCGAACCGCTTTGGCCCTGCTCGGGCTGTCGCTGCTGATCGGGGTCGGAACTCCAGCTACTGCCTGGGCAGCGGATGCCGCCACGCTGGCTGCGGTCAGCAGCACGGGCTCCGATGGCGACGAATTCGTGGATCCGGACATCGCTTTCAAGGTGGGCGCCGAGGCCACCGCCCCCGACCGCATCGAAGTGATCTTCCAGGTGCGCAAGGGCTACTACCTCTATCGCAGCAAGATGAAGTTCACCGCAGCCGACGGCCAGCCTGCGGCGCTGGGCACCCCCGACCTGCCAGCCGGTGAAAAGAAGAAGGACGAAAACTTCGGCGAGCAGGAGGTTTATCACCACGACGTCACCGCAAAACTGCCGGTGTCGCGCGGTTCGAAAGCGGCATTCACGCTGCCCATCAAGGTGCAGTACCAGGGCTGTGCCGACGCGGGCCTGTGCTATCCGCCGATCACCAAGGAATTCATCGTCGCAATGCCAGCGGCGACCAGCGTCTCGGCGCTGCCCGCTGGCGGCGGTGCCAGCGGTTCCGGCAACTTCGTCTCCGAGCAGGACAAGCTCGCCAACCTGATCCGCAGCGGCAACATCTTCCTGATGGCCGGCGCGTTCTTCCTGGCGGGTCTGCTGCTGTCGTTCACTCCCTGCGTGCTGCCGATGGTGCCGATCGTCGCGGGCATCATTGCGGGCGAAGGCGCGAACGTCACCCGCGCGCGCGCGTTCTCGCTGTCCATCGCTTACGTGCTCGGCATGGCTGCTACGTACACCGCCGCGGGCGTGGCCTTCGCCGCCGCCGGTCAGCAGGCGCAGACCCTGTTCCAGCAGCCATGGATCATCCTGCTGTTCGCCGCCCTGTTCGTTGCGATGTCGCTGTCGATGTTCGGCTTCTACACCGTGCAGATGCCCTCTTTCATCCAGACGCGACTGACGCAGATGAGCAATCAGCAGAAGTCCGGCAGTTACATCGGCGTGGTGGTGATGGGCGCGCTGTCGGCGCTGATCGTGACCACCTGTGTGGGTCCGGCGCTGGTCGCAGCGCTGTCGGTCATCGGCCAGTCGGGGCAGATGACACGGGGCGGCATTGCCTTGTTTTCCATGGCCATCGGCATGGGCATGCCGCTGCTCGCCGTCGGCGCGTCGGCCGGACAATTGCTCCCCCGCGCCGGCGCATGGATGGATACCGTCAAGCAGGTATTCGGCGCACTGATGCTGGCCGTGGCAGTGTGGATGCTGTCGCGCATCCTGCCGGAGCGCGTCTCCCTGCTGTTATGGGTTGTGCCGCTCATCGCGCTCGCGATCATCCTGGTCCGTTCGGCGGTGAAGAGCGGGGGCGCGAAGGTGCTGCTGCGAAGTGTGGCGCTGCTTGCCAGCATTTATGCGGTGTTGCTGCTGGTGGGTACGGTCAAAGGTGCCACCGATCCATTGCGGCCCCTGACTCCCGCCGCGGCCCATGTGGATCTTCCCTTCCAGCGCATCAAGTCACTGGACGACCTGAACGCACAGGTAGCAGCGGCCAACGCAGCCGGCCAGACCGTGATGCTCGATTTCTATGCGGACTGGTGCGTCTCGTGCAAGGAGATGGAGAAGTACACGTTCCCGACGCCCGCCGTGCGCGCCGCGCTCACCAATACCGTCTGGTTGCAAGCCGATGTTACGGCCAACGATGCGGTGGATCAGGCGCTGCTGAAGCACTTTGGTATCTTTGGTCCCCCGACCATCGCTTTCTATGGCAAGGATGGCGCGGAGCGGCGCAATTTCCGCGTGGTCGGTTACATGAAGGCCGAAGAATTCGCGCCGCTGGCCGGCAACGCTCTCAAGTAAGGACATGCAGATGAACAAAGGGGTCGTGATCGCGGTGGCGATCGGCATTGCGGCGGCGCTAGGTTTCGTGGCGCAGCGTCGACTGAGTCCGGAGAGCCCGGTGCCGGCGACCGCAGCCGTTGCCCCCGCTCCGGCTGAACCGGCCGTGGAACCCTCGGCAACCGACAGCCCCGAAGCTGCGCCCAAGGTGCCCGAGACCCTGCCGCAGTTGGAACTCGCCGACCGCGATGGCAGGAAGCGCCGCCTCGGCGAATGGTCCGGACGCCCGCTGATGGTCAACTACTGGGCCACGTGGTGCGGCCCGTGCCGCCGCGAGATCCCGCTGCTGAATGAGCTGCGCAAGCAGCGTAGCGCGCAGAGGCTGGAAATCATCGGCATCGCCGTCGATTTCCGCGACGACGTACTGAAGTACGCCAGGGAAACAACCATCACGTATCCGCTGCTGATCGGCGAGGAAGACGGCCTGGAAGCGGTGAAGGCGATGGGCATGCAGCCGGCCTTCCCGTTCACCGTCTTCGCGGATAGCAAACAGCGCATCGTTGCCCTGAAGGTGGGCGAACTGCATCAGGACGAGGCGGACCTGATCCTCGACAAGGTAGCGGCAGTGGATGGGGGGAAACTGGATCTGCCCGCAGCCCGCCAGCAGATTGCCGAAGGGCTGAAGGAAATCGCCACCCGGCGAGCGACAGCTGCCTCCGCCGCGAAACCCGGATAAGGCTTGCGCCTGATCGACGAAATTAGCGGCAAGTCTGTCGCATTTGCGGTTAAATGACGCCCTTCTGTTAACAGGGCGGTCCGCTCAGGCCGCCGGACGCAAATCAAATGGCGCGGCTGCTGCTGCTCAATGGCCCTAACTTGAACCTGCTGGGCACCAGGGAACCCGGACTCTACGGCGTGGACACGCTGGACGCCATCGTCCTGCGGTGTGCGGCGCTGGCGCGCGAGCTCGGGCATGAACTGGTGGCCCACCAGAGCAATGCCGAACACGAACTGGTCGACCGGGTGCAGGGCGCGGGCAAGCAGGACATCAAGTTCCTCATCCTGAATCCCGGTGCGTTCACCCACACCAGCGTCGCGCTGCGTGACGCAATCCTGGGTGTCGGCCTGCCGTTCATCGAAGTGCACATTTCCAACGTGCACGCGCGGGAAGAATTCCGCCGCCACTCCTATTTCTCCGACATCGCTGTCGGCCAGGTCGTGGGACTTGGGCCGCTGGGATACGAACTTGCCCTGCGCGCCGCCGCTGCCCGTCTGGCTGCCCGCTGATCCAATCCGCTTTTTCCTGGAGCCCGCATGGATATCCGCAAAGTAAAGAAACTGATCGAGCTGCTGGAAGAATCCGGCATCGCCGAAATCGAAATCAAGGAAGGCGAAGAATCCGTGCGCATCAGCCGGATGCCCACCGGCGCCATGGTGCCGCAGTACTACAACGCGCCGATGGTGGCTGCAGCACCGGCGGCCGCCGCGCTGGCCGCCCCTGCAGCGCCGGCAGTTGCGCCGCTGGCGCGTCGCAAGGACGACCAGAACATCGTCCCGGCGCCGATGGTCGGCACCTTCTATGCCGCCGGCTCACCCACCGCAAAGCCGTTCGTGTCGGTTGGCGATGAAGTGAAGGAAGGCCAGGTGCTGTGCATCATCGAGGCCATGAAGATGATGAACCAGATCGAGAGCGATCGCGCCGGCCGCGTCACCGCCATCATGGCGAAGAACGGCGATCCGGTGGAATTCGGCCAGCCACTGTTCGTCGTCGAATAACGCACCCTCATGCTCGACAAAGTCGTCATTGCAAACCGGGGCGAGATTGCGCTGCGCATCCTGCGTGCCTGCCGCGAGCTGGACATCAAGACCGTGGCGGTGCATTCCACCGCTGACAACAACCTGAAGCATGTGCTCCTGGCGGATGAAACCGTGTGCATCGGCCCGGCGCCGTCGCCGCTGAGCTACCTCAACATGCCGGCCATCATCAGCGCGGCCGAGGTCACCGACTCGGTGGCCATCCATCCGGGCTACGGGTTTCTCTCCGAAAACGCCGACTTCGCCGAACGCGTCGAGAAGAGCGGCTTCACGTTCATCGGACCAAAGGCCGAAACCATCCGCCTGATGGGCGACAAGGTCTCGGCCATCAATGTGATGAAGAAGGCCGGCGTGCCCTGCGTGCCCGGCTCCGGCGGTCCGCTGGGCCAGGACAACGACGAGAACATCCGCGTGGCGCGGCACATCGGCTACCCCGTCATCATCAAGGCGTCGGGCGGCGGTGGCGGACGCGGCATGCGCGTGGTGCACGCCGAAGCGGCGCTGCTCAATGCCATCAACGTGACGCAGCAGGAAGCCCTGGCGGCCTTTGGCAATGGCCAGGTCTACATGGAAAAATTCCTCGAGAAGCCGCGGCACATCGAATTCCAGGTCATCGCCGACAACTACGGCAATGTGGTGCATCTCGGTGAGCGCGACTGCTCCATGCAGCGACGCCACCAGAAGGTCATCGAAGAAGCGCCCGCACCAGGGCTCTCCGCGAAGATCCGCGAGAAGATGGGTGAGCGCGTGGTCGAGGCCTGCCACGCAGTGGGCTATCGCAGCGCCGGCACGCTCGAATTCCTGTACCAGGACAACGAGTTCTACTTCATCGAGATGAACACCCGCATCCAGGTGGAACATCCGGTCACCGAGATGATCACAGGCATCGATCTGGTGAAGACGCAGCTGCTGGTCGCCTCGGGCGAGAAACTGCCATTCATCCAGAAGGACATCGAGTTCCGCGGTCATGCGATCGAATGCCGCATCAACGCAGAAGATGCACGCACCTTCATGCCGTCGCCGGGACTCGTGAAGCGCTGGCACTCGCCGGGTGGCCCCGGCATCCGCGTGGACAGCCATGTCTACTCGGGCTACACCGTGCCGCCGAACTACGATTCGATGGTGGCCAAGATCATCGCCCATGGCGAGAACCGCGAATCGGCCATCGCGCGCATGAAGAATGCGCTGGCTGAGCTCGTGGTCGAAGGCATCAAGACCAACACCGCCCTGCATCAGGAAATCCTGAGCCACTCGGCATTCCGCGACGGCGGCCTCGACATCCACTACCTGGAGCGGCGGCTGGGGCTGAAATAGCCCGGCCTCCAACCGTGTCGGGCTACCTGGCGCTCAGCGTCGACCTCGAAGGAGTGGACCCTGAGGCTGCGGAAGACGCCTGCTTTGCAGCCGGCGCGGTGTCCGTCACCCTGACCGATGCCGTCGACGACGCCGTTCTTGAACCCGCCCCGGGCGAAGTGCGCCTGTGGCCGCAGACGGTATTGCAGGCCCTTTTTCCCGCGGCGGCGGCAGGACCCGAGGCGATCGTAGCCCTGGCAGGCGCGCTGAACCTGCCGGCCAGC
>JBDSGY010000219.1:0-10565 GCA_039918755.1 Steroidobacteraceae bacterium | reverse complement strand
CGCACCTCCGCCGACGTTTCCGTTACGTATACGGCAGATCCTCCGCCGCCCGTTTCGCCTCCGCCGCCCACTTCGACGGGGACCGCAAAGATCACCCTCACGCCGTCAACCTATGCAGCGGGCGGCTACACCACGGTCGTTTGGAATGGACTGACTTGCACGAAGTCCTCGAGCCCGGCTTACTCTGTCTGGGATCGGACTGCCGGCGATGAAGGCGGCCGCAGCCTGGCGCCGCTGGTTACAACCACCTTCAAGTTGACCTGCGCCAATGGCACCGCCACTGCCGTGCTGACGGTCACCGGGGGCACCACGCCGCCCGCATCGGGAGGCGGCTCCGGTGGGACCACCACCCCGCCCCCGACGACTCTTCCCGTGCCGTCCGTCCTCGGACAGCCAATCAGCCTGTCAGTGATGCCCCTGTCTTCAACGGATCAGATCCTGAAGTACGCGCACACGGCGCAGAGGGATTGGAACTTCGAGGGACACGCAGTGGCAGTGCCCTTCTCGCGCGACCAGGGCTACTGGGACTACTCGACTTGCACGCAGGACTACGCTGTGTGGCTGTTCGACCGGCCCAGCGCGTTCTTCAAGCTCTACGAAATGACTGGCAACGCCGCATATCGTGATCAGGCCATCAATGACACGAAGTACTACGCCAGCCACATCAACTCTTCTGGCTTCTTCGATTGCAAGACGGGTGAGGCTGACACCAAGTACCTGTATGTAGCGCCGCTGCTGCAATATGAGCGCGTGACGGGCGACACCTCGCTGCGCCCTGTTGCCACCCGCCTGTACGCCCAGAGCGCGACGGGTTTCGGCGTCACCTATAGTCCGACCCAGGCCCTTTGGACTGAGCGCGAGGTGGGTATCCACCTCGGAGCGGCTGTCGACTACTACGAGCTGACCAAAGACACGCAGGCTCTGGCCCGCGCGGCTGCCCTGGTTAAGCAATGGCAGGACATGTCGGCAAGCACCGGTGCGCCGCAGGTCAGCTATACGCAGCATGAAGGTGGCGGTCCCGGCGGAACTCAGCCGACGTCGCTGACGAACTCGCCTTGGATGAGCGCCATGTACTTCCAGTCAGCGCGCCGATACTGGCAGGTCACGGGTGATGTCCAGGTGCTGCAACAGGCCAGTCGCTACTTCGACTGGCTGACGGTGAACGGGTTGTACGATGGCGGGCTCTTCCATCCGGAATTTGCCGGCGTGACCGTGCCGCGCTATCTCACCGGAGCGCTCATTGGTGATGCGGGATACGACGAAGGCAATTTGTTGCACTGCCCCGATGTGGCGGGGTTCGTCGCTTTCGCGGTCGATGCCAAGCGTCGTCTCGGGCAGTCCACGGCCGAAGCCGAGGCTCGCCTGGCCCAGCTCAAATCTTGCAGCGCGCGCATGTATGCGAACTGGACCCGAGATACGAACTATCTGCCGAAGTACCGCATCCAGGCGCCGAGGGCGTTCAACTGGTGGGTCAACGGATTGTATGAAAGCGCGCGTTAGGAAATCTGCGTCCGCAGTCCTGCGGAACCCCTAGCTGCCCAGCGCCGCGTCCCGGAATTCTCTACGAGGATTCGCGGGCGCGGCGCCAGGCGGCGAGCATGATGCGAAATGAGTGATGCGCGCATCCAATGCGCGGCACGATCGATGCATCGACTACCTGCACGGGCGATCCAGGTGAGTTGACCCCCGATGCTTCAAGTGCCGCCACGTCAACCGAATGGTGCAGATGGATGCCAGGCAGGTACATTTCACTCCGGCGTGAGAATGCCGTTCCGGCAAACGGCGATGCGGCACGCGCAGCATCGGTGCGTGCCCTTATCGTAACTGGTCGGGGCTGAAGTTCGATGATGGTGCCAGTGCGCAGCGAGTAGGCCTCTGGAACCTCTACTTGTGCGTAGATGCTGTGCCTGGGCGCGGCCGCCAGCAATCCCAGCCTGGTGTACATCGCTTCGGTCAGGAGCCCAGCCGACATGGCGCGGGCAATCTTCGAGATGGCCCCTCCCGTTGGCAAACCAAAAGCCGCGCGTTGTTCTATTCCGTAATCGAGTTGCCTGAATCCGAATCTGGCCGGACGCAGCGTATACAAAGCTGATTGCCCGGCATCGACGTGACATGAAACGAACATGCCGTCCCGCGAATATCTGACCTGTGGGGCGTTCGCGCCATCCACCTGACCCACATAGCCCAGCACATGATCCGATATCGTGTCCCTGCCGACACGCTGACCGAGCGAGCGATCGAGCAGCTCAGGAGTATGGAGGGCGCCAGCCGCAATCCAGAGTCGGCGCCCGGTGTGTGTTCCTGCGGACGTATCGACCTCGACTCCAGCAGCAACCAGCGAGAATCGGGTAGCCAGTACCGGCAGGCGGGTTACTCGTCCCCGACGCCGGGCCACCAACCGCTCGAGCAACGGCGTGGGTCGAATGGGTCTCCACGGCACGAAAAGTTCGGCAGCGCCGATGTCAGCGGCTTCCGCCGCAGCCGGATAGAATCGTGACAGCAGCTGCTTCAGCTCTGTCGCGTCCGGTGCCAATGATGAATCGAGCATCATCGGGATCACGCCGTGCCACGCGATGCCCAGGCCACCTTCACCGTGATAAGCACACGGCACGGATCCGCTCGCATCATAGTGAAGAAATCGACCCGGTCTCGGCCCGCCGAGAATCAGGATATTCCGCGAAGCGGGTAGCCCCACGACAGTGGCAAGCGCCGACAACCCCGAGCCGATGACGATGTCATCGTAGATCATCGGCGCAGCCAGCGGCCGAGACGTGCACGGATGCGCGCGCCCAGACCCTTCCTGCCCAGTGCAAGCCTCGTCTGTGTCTGCGCGATGCGCGCGAGCTCCGCGGCATCGAGCGAAGAACCCGGGGTGAAATTTTCATCCACCTGTTTCGTGCTCTTGCAGCTGATGACAAGGGTTGAAACTTCGCCGAAGGAAAGGGGATAGGCGAGGGCCGCCGCGGACCTACTGCGGTCACCCGTGCGCAGGAAATCGAATGCGGCTGCCTGCGTCGCAAGCTCGCTGATACGCGCGCTGGTCCACTGGCTGCGCTGGTCATTGGCGTCGGAGAAGCGGGTTCCGTCGTCGTAGCCTCGTGCCAGGAAGCCTCCACGCAGCGCTGAGCGGGCCACGACCGCCGGCCGCCGCGCGCGCAGCAGCGCCAGTGCGGACACCAGTGGCTGCGGATCCAGCAGACTGACGGGAAGCTGCACACCATCGACGACCGGCTGGGCGAGCACGCGCTGGATTTCGCCGAGGGATTTCAGCGAAACGCCGGCGAAGCGGATCTTGCCGCTTTTCTTCAGCGCCTCGAGTTCATCGTAGAGGGTGTATTCAGCAGCCGACGGAGCCCAGTGGATCTGGTGGAAATCGATGCGGTCCGTGCCAAGGCGCCGCAGCTGTTCTTCGATCAGTGCGGTCATGCCACCGGGCTGACCGGAATACTTGGTGGCGAGTATCCAGCGCTCGCGACGGCCACGCAGGAAACGGCCCACGAGTTGCTCGGACTCGCCGTAGACCGCCGCCGTGTCGAGGAAATTGCAGCCCAGATCCTCGGCGCGCGACAGGGCGTCGAGCGCATCATCGGGTGCGACGGAGCCGAATGCCTTGCCGCCGATGGCCCACGCGCCAAAGCCACGTTCCGACACCTGCAGCCCGGTCCGGCCAAATGGACGGCGATTGATCATGAAATCAGCGGTGGTCGGTTCTCTACTGACAGACGTTCAGCGACATGATCCAGCTCTGGACCAGCACGGCGCCCTGCGCATCCACCACGTTGCTGCCGATCGGCGGCATCTGGTTGGCTCCGCGGCGGTTTAGCCGCAGGTAAACCAGCGAGTGCGCCGGATCGCCCGGTGCGATGCGCTTGGCTCCGGTCACACCCAGGTCGCCACCCACCGGATCAGCATTGCACGTGTTGGTGGCAGCGAGCGTGCTGGAATAGCGGAAATCCATGTTCACATTCGTGCCGCCGCCGGGTCGATGGCACGATGAGCAGTTCGTATGCAGCCAGGCCCGGGCGCGCTGCTCCAGCGTTCCGGATGAGGTGTCCAGCGGCGACGGATACCGGTCAAGCGTGGCGGGGTCCGGTGTAGCCGAGGGAATGATTCCGATGTGGCGCAATGTCGCGATCTGGTTGGCGGAACGACCAGTTGTCGGATAGGTGTAGTTGCCATTGAGCTGGCCGTTCTCGATGCTCAGGCTGCGTCCTGCTGCGCTGGTGTGGCACTGCAGGCACTCCGCTTCGCTGGGATATAACCACTGCTGGGCTCCGTACGCGACAGTCGATCCACCTTGCACCCGTGCGGCGTCGGTCTGACCTGCGTTCCACTGGTAGGTGTAGCCCGCCCATTCACCGTCGGTATGGCGCATGAACAGGCGCGTCTCGATCAATTGGTTGTTCAGGCGGAAGTTCTTCATCAACACCGTCCCGACCGGGAACGCCCAGTCCCCATCGGCGCCGATCGTCGCCGATGTGCCATTGGGCAGCGCCATCCAGCGTTCCTTGACTGCGCCATCGGACCAGAAGGGCGCATTTGGTCCAAATGGAATCAGGCCCGATGCGGGAAGGGTGGGATTCGTGCTGCTGACGCAACCCGTGGCCAGGAGGCTGTTGGGTATCGTGCTCGTGCCACCGCTCGACTGTCCCAGTCGGTAGATTCCGCCGCCGCCGAAATCCACGGCATAGATCTCGCCATTCAGATCCTGGCCGAAAGTGGAAATCTGCAGGGAGCTGTTGACGATGGCATTGCGCGCATAGCCACCTGATCCATTCGGCGTCAGCGCATACACGATGCCCGGCGCGAAGTTCGCATAGATGTACTGGCCCACCAGTCCGCTCATCGCGCTGCCGCGGTAGACGAAGCCGCCGATGATGGCCGACGCTTCGGATCGCGGCACATCCTGCACGGGTGGCAGCAGCGGATCGCCATTGTTTGATGTGGCGCAGGACCCGCCACTCGTGCAGACGCTTCCCTCCCGGATGCTCCAGCCGTAGTTGCCGCCGGGTGCGGCGATCTTGTCAATCTCCTCGAACCCGCCCTGGCCCACGTCCGCCACCCAGAGATCAGCAGCGCTGCCGGCGCGATCAAACGAGAAACGCCACGGGTTGCGCAACCCATACGCGTAGATTTCCGGGCAGCTTGCGGCACGGGGCGCCGAGGGATTGGCGGGGCTATAGGTGGTGGAGCACATCGCCTGTGCGGAAAACGGGTTGCCTGGCGGAATCGCGTAAGGCGAGCCGCTGTTGACGTCGATGCGAATGATCTTGCCGAACAGGTTGGCGCGGTTCTGGCCGTTGCCCTCCGGATCATTGGCGCCACCACCGTCGCCGAACCCAGCGTACAGGTAGCCATCCGGCCCGAACTGCAGCTGCCCGCCATTGTGGTTCGGTTCGAGCTTGTAGGCCCGTATCAATTCCCGCTCCGACGCCAGCGAGGCGGTTTGACGGTCGGCACTGACGAACTCAGAGATGCGAGATCCGATGCGGTAGTTGGGAACGTTGGGGCCGGAGTAGAAGACATAGAACTTGCCGTTGGTGGCGAAGTTCGGGTGGAACGCCAATCCCAGCAGTCCTGCCTCGATTTCGCCGGCGTCGTTGATGCGCGAACGCAGATCCAGGAAGACCGACGAGGAGCTCACCGTCGGTGAATTGCTGAACACGCGGATCACGCCAGCACGCTCGAGCACGAACCAGCGCGAGTTGTCGCCGGGGGCCTGCACCAGCCCCACCGGCTCGGCAAACGACAGGTTCGCGAAGGTGCGGGTCAATGTCACCCCCGTGGTGCTGCTCGGGCGCGCGGGCGCCACGCAGCTCGTGTTAGAAGGGCGCGTATCGAGGCCTGTCACCGAGGCGGCCGCGATCGTGGCATTGACTGCGGCAGCGAATGCAGAGGTGTTGCCTGCGTTGTCGCGGTCGGCGACGTCATAGGAATAAGTGCCGGCTGACAGGCCGGTATCGCTGTAACTGGTGGCCGTGACGATGGCAATCTGTGCGCCGCCGCGCCGGACCAGATACTCCTTGAGTCCCGAGCCACCGGTGTCGGTGCTGGCTGCCCAGGTCAAGGCGACCGTCGTGCCGCTTGGCGTGGCCGTAAGCCCCGTGGGTATGGAAGGCGCAGCAGTATCCGGAGGCAGCACTGTCGCGTTGGAAGCCGTGCTGAACGCCGAGGTGTTGCCTGCGTTGTCGCGAGCCGCCACGTCATAGGCATATGCGCCGGCGCCCAGCGCGGTGTCATTGAAGGTGGTGCCTGGCGCGGCGACCAAGGCAATCTGCACGCCGCCCCGCCGGACGATGTATTCCTTCAGGCCCGAGCCGCCTGTATCGGCACTGGCCGTCCACCCGAGAGCAACCGTCGTGCCTGTTACCGTGGCGGTCAACGACGCTGGTACGGAGGGGGGGGCGGTGTCGGGCAACGCGGAGGTCGTGACGATCGCGGCAGGGGAAAAGGCCGACTGGTTGCCGGCGAAATCCCGGGCGGCCACCCGATAGCTGTAGCCGGTGCTGGCAGCCAGTGCCGTGTCGACGAAGTTCGTCGCCGTCACCAGGCCTACCTGCACTGTGTTGCGCTGGATGACGTAGTTCTGCACGCCCGATCCACCGGTGTTGTCAGTGCTCGCCGTCCAGGTTAGCGCGACCGTCGTGCTGCTGGTCGCGTTGCCGGTCAACCCGGCCGGTGTCGAGGGCGCGAGGGTGTCTGGTGCCACCAGCGTGGCAGCCTGAATCACCGCGGAGAACCCCGATGTGTTGCCCGCGTTGTCGCGGGCCGCCACTCTGTAGGTGTAGGTCGTGCCGGGAGTCAGCCCCGAGTCGGTGTACGCGGTTGCCGTCACTGCGACGATCTGGGCGCCGTCTCGCTGGATCACGTATTCCCGGAGCCCGGAGCCACCGGCCTCATCGCTGCTGGCCGACCATGTGAGCGCGACGGCGGTCTGCGTGTTGCCCGACGCCGCAAGCCCGGTCGGAATCGCAGGAGCGGTCGTATCGGCAGGCAGTACCTCGGTTCCAGCTCCACCGCACCCCACGAGCCACAACACGGCGAATGCGGCCAGGGGCGAACGGACAGCGTTTCGATGCATATGAGTTCCGGAAAAGCGAGTTGCGGGCATCAGCGTACGAGCCAGGTGGAGTCGTACGATGTGCCGATCCACCAATTGATCTTCCGCGGCGGATTGACGTCCTGCCGACGACTCACGAAAAAGGCCGCCGATTCGCGCAGCGCGCGGTAGGCTTTCAGCGATGCGAAGGTATCGAGACCGAGCTGGCGCTTGGCATAAACGGCAAACGCCATGATTCCCATGACGTCGGGTGAATGTTCCCCGTCGCCTTCGCTCGGCGTCTCGCGCGTGTAGACACCGTCGGTGCCCACGAGGTAGTAGGCCATCAGCCTGCCGCGCAGGTTCGGGTGATTGAGCGAGCCATCGTAAAGCCCGTACTTCAGCAGGAAATCCGCATACTCCGACACCATCTGGAGCGCGGCCTTGTCGAGCGTCAGACGGTAGTAAACCTGCAAATACTCGAAGAACAGTGCCGCCATCCAGGGGGACGTCATCCGCCTGTCCGCCCAGGGCGCGGAGAATTCCTCCTGCTGTTGCGCGAGCGAATGCAGCGGAGCGCCAGATCCCCTGGACATGCTGGCCCACTGGGAGACAAGGCTGCGCGCGCGCTCCATGGCCCCGGCGTCGCCGCTGAGCTGGTACCAGCCCAGTGCGGCGCCCAATGCGTAGGCGATTTCACGTTCGGTCCAGATACGCATGGTCGGCGAATACTGCGAGGAAATTTCCTCGAGCCACATGCGATAGATGGCTTCGGCCTGTGGCCGGTAGCGCCGATCGCCAGTTTCCCTCTCGTACCAGACTGCTCCGTCCAAATAGCCATACTTGCCGTCGTCCGGCTTGAGGCGGAACTGACCCCGCGCATCGATATTCGCGTAGTAGCGATCCACCAGTTCAAATGCGTGCTTCCGGAAGCCCTGGTCGCCGGTCCAGCGCGCAAGCTTGTAATAGGTCGTGGCCCTGTCGAACAGCCAGGACTCGTATTGATCCAGGGGGGCCGACATGGCCGTTCTAGCCAGGCGGATCAGGGCAGAGTCCAGAGGATCGCGCGGATTGGCGGGCAGGAAGTCATTGATGGACTCCGCCCTGGTGGCTGCAGCGGTGGGGGAGGCGGGGGCAGGGCTGGCAGCGGCCAACCACGTCGAAAAGAGAATGGAGAGGCCAGTGATCGCCGCAACTACGGACAAATTCGATGTTGGCGAATGGGTCATCGGTGCACGGTCTCTCGTTCCTGCAGACAAGGCGGACGCATGCCTGCGGCCCGCCGGGCTTCCCGCCCTGGCGCATCAATCCCTGGGAATGCCTCGAGCCGGCAGTCGGGACGATGAAGGTGGATGATAGCCTTCACGTCCGCGCAATTAGCACATGTTAAGGAATTTCGACCGGTCATCCGGAATATGTGACGTAGTTCTCATTCCGCAGCGACCCGGCATGTTTGTCAGAGTGCGGCAGAGTCGTAACTTTGGCCCTGAGGATTCTCTTACCATTGTGAAGTTAGCCAATAGGACTGCAAATGAACCTTCGCCCTGGTCTTGGACACTTGCGATCCGCAGTGGCTGCTGCCTTCATCCTGCTTGCCGCCTCAGGCGCATCTGCTGCCGAACCGCGGCCCGAAGGGCCTCCCTCGAGCGAATCCGCCAGTAGTTATGTGATCGGGCCGGGAGATACGCTGGACGTGTTCGTCTGGCGTAACGACAACTTATCCACCCGCATTCCGGTGCGCCCGGATGGGCGCATCTCCACGCCGCTCGTGGAAGACATGGTCGCCGTGGGCAAGACACCCACCCAGCTCGCCCGCGACATGGAAAGGGTGCTGTCGGAGTTCATTCGTTCCCCCAAGGTGAACATCATTGTCACCCAGGCGGCATCGATCAACAGCCGGGTGCGGGTGGTGGGCCAGGCGGTCACGCCTCGTTCGCTGCCTTACCGTGAAGGATTGACCATACTCGACGCAGTCATCGAAGTCGGTGGTCTGTCTGAATTCTCTGCGGGCAACAGGGCCAAGCTGGTGCGCAAGGAAGCCGACGGCAAGACAACCGAAAAGCGCGTGCGGCTGCGGGACCTTCTCGAGAAGGGTGACATGAAGCAGAACCTGCCCATGAAGCCCGGCGACGTCCTCGTAATTCCCGAATCCAAGTTCTGACCTCATGGCCTTCCCTCCCCAAAAGATCCTCACGATCGTTCACTCCGCGTGGAGATTCCGGTGGTCTGCTCTGTGCACCGCCTGGGTTGTCGCATTGGCCGGCTGGGCGTCCGTGCTTGCCATCCCTGGCCGCTACGAGACCAATGCACAGGTGTATGTCGACACCAGCACGCTGCTGCGGCCGTTGCTCGAAGGCCTGACGGTCTCGGCCAACACCAATAGCCAGGTGGATCTGGTGCGTCAGGCGCTCATAGCCCGGCCGCAGCTCGAAAAAGTGATCGACTCGACCATCCTGCGCGCTCGTGCGACCACGCCCGCAGCCCGTGAGTCCATCGTCAATGCACTCGGACGACAGATCCGCATAGTGACGGATCGCGGCTCACGCAATTACAACATCACGTACAGCGACTCGGACCCGAGGGTGTCGTACGAGGTGGTGCAGGCGCTGCTGCAGGCCTTCCTCGGCCAGTCGGTCGAGGCCAGTCGCAATGACGCCGAATCCGCCCAGGCATTCCTGCAGAAGCAGTTGGCCGAGTATGAAGCGCGCCTGATCGAGTCGGAATCGAAACTGGCGGACTTCAAGCGCAACAATCTCGGCTCGATGCCGGACGATCGCGGCGGCTACTTCGAACGCACGCAGGCTGAAATGCAGGAGCTGGATCGCCTCGGTGCTTCGCTGTCGGTCGCAACACACCGTCGTGACCAGTTGCGCCAGCGGCTCCTCGGCGGAAATCGCGCGGCAAGCAATTCACAGACAGCGTCCAGTTTCGATGGCCGGATCGCGGAAGCGCGCGGCAAGCTGGACGAAATGCTGCTGAACTTCACCGATGTCCACCCGGACGTGATCGCCCTGCAGCAGACCATCAACTCACTCGAGGCGCAGCGCAAGCGCGAACTCGAGGATCTGCGCAGCAACGTGGATACGCTAGGGGCTGCGCGCAGCAACAGCGTCAGCCTGGTCACGCAGAATCTGCAGATTGCGCTCAATGAAGTCGATGTCGAGATCGCTTCGACCCGCGCGCAGATTGCGGATCGGCAGCGACGCGTGTCGGAGTTGCGCGGCGCCATCAACACCCTGCCGAAGGTGGAGGCCGAGCTTGCGCGCCTGACACGCGATTACGGCAGCAACCGGGCGCAATATGATGCGCTGCTGCGCCGCCTGGAATCCGCGCGCCTGTCCGACCAGGCACAGAAGAGCCAGACCGTCGACTTCCGCACGCTGAGCCCGCCGGTCATGCCGCTGATGCCGGCCTCACCGCAGCGCTCCCTGCTGGCCATCGGCGTGCTGTTCTTCGCACTCGCGGCGGGAGCCGGAATGGCCTACCTGCGCAGCGTGATGCGGCCGGTGTATCTCAACGTGGATGA
>JBDSGY010000218.1:0-3273 GCA_039918755.1 Steroidobacteraceae bacterium | reverse complement strand
GTTCGAGCCATACAGGAACAGCGAATGATCGAGGATGCTGCCGTCGCCCTCCTTTGAATCCGCGAGCTTCTTCAGGAAGCCGGCAAACTTCTCCATGTGATAGCGCTGGATGCGGCTCAGCTCGGCGATGCGCTCGCGCTGGTTGGCATGATGGCTGGTGGGATGGAAGCCACCTGCCACGTTCAGGTTCTTGTAGGGACGATCGGTGCCTTCGGCGGCCATCACGAAGCTCGCGACGCGCGTCAGGTCTGCCTGGTAAGACAGCGCAATCAGGTCGAACATCATCGTGACCTGCTTGTCGAAATCTTCCAGTTCGCCCACCGGTGCATCCGGTACGCTGACGCCCGACAGGTCGCGCGAACCTGCCATGGTCACGCGCCGCTCCAGCTCGCGCACCGTGTCGAGATAATCCGACAGGGCCCGCTGGTCGCCCGCGCCCAGGTCATTCTTGAGCGACGCAGTGCGTTCGCTGATCATGTCGAGGATGCTGCCGTTCTTGCGCAGCAGTGCATCGCGCTCGGCGGCCGTGTCGCCTTCACCCATGAGCTGGATGAACACCTTGCGCGGGTTGTATTCCATCGGCAGGGGCCGGCTCGGCGAAGAAAACGAGGTCGTCACCGCATAGAACCCGCCATTGCCCGCCGCGATCTGCACCGTGGTCTCGGCCGCCAGCTCCAGCGACGGCAGCGTGGTCTTCTGTCCGAGCTTCTGTGCGATGACCTGGTCGAGCGTGGTTGCGAGGCTTGCACCTTTGGCAGCGGTATCCGGACGCACACAGGACAACCAGGTGGCGGGATTGAGCGTATGCACCGAGCCGCCGGCCGCCGTGTTCTCGATGTTGTCGAAGGTGGTGACGTATTTCTTGAAGGGATCCAGCGGCGCAACCGTCTTGCCCAGCGTGAAGTCCGCACCCTTGCCGGTGGAACTCCACACGTCGACTTCCTTGCCGTACGCCGTGTTGTTCATGATCGCGCCATGCGGCAGGTAGAAGAACCCGGCGCGGGTCTTCGGTGCGGCCGCGGTCTGCGCCAGCGCAGTGGCCGCGGGAACCATGGCCGAGAGGAAGGGCAGTCCCAGCGCCACGCCACTGCCGCGCAGGAACGTGCGCCGATCCAGGTATTTCTTGGTCAGGAAAATCGCCATCGCCGTCTCCCTTAAGGGTGTGCCGCAGCAGCGCCGCTCTGCGCGCTGGCTGCCACCGTATTCTTCGTCTGCCTGGGCTGCGTGTGTTCTTCGGGGCCCTGCCGCCGGAACGCATCGCTGTTCACGATGCCGGTGATCAACGATCCCAGCGTGTAGTTGCTGGCCGCCGCGGCATGCACGATCTGTCGCACCTGCGGCATGTCGAAATATTCCGTCTCGCGGTTCAGCGCATACATCAGCAGGCGCTTGGTCACGGTGGTCGGAAACTGGTCGGCGCGATTCGTCAGGTAGCGACGCAGCTCCACCGGACCGTTCAGCTTGATGCCGCTGGTCAGCACCGTGCTGGCGTCGATGGGTGCGCGCGCCGCAGCATCCACCGTGCGCCAGCGTCCTGTGTTGTCGAAGTTTTCCAGCGCCAGTCCGGGCGGATCGATCAGGCCGTGGCAGCTTTGGCAGGTTGGATTCTTGCGGTGCTCTTCCAGGCGTGCGCGCACGGTGGTGGGACGCGCGCCATCCTTCACGCCGATATCGGTATTCACGTTCGGCGGCGGCGGCGTAGGCGGCGTGCCGATGAGCCGGTCCAGCACCCACGCGCCGCGCAGCACCGGCGAAGTGCGATCGGCATAGGAAGTTCGCAGCAGCATGGCGCCCTTGCCGAGCAGGCCGAAGCGATTCTCGTTGTCGAGCTTCACGCGGCGGAACTGCGGTCCGCGCACGCCTGCGATGTCGTACTGACGGGCCAGCGCCTCGTTGACAAAGGTCCAGTCGGCGTTGATCAGGTCGACGACGCTGCGGTTCTCCAGCAGCACGCTGGCCAGGAACAGCCGGATTTCCGTCTCGAAGTTGGTGCGCATCGCGGCATTGAAGCCACCATCGGTGGGGTCGACCTTTTCCAGCTCATCGAGGTTGAGCCAGCCCAGCGCGAAGTTTTCGACCAGTGCGTTGGCCCGCGGATCCTTCAGCATGCGCGCGACCTGCGCGTTCATGACCGCCGGATCAGACAGCTTCTGCGCGGTGGCCAACTGGATCAACGCGTCGTCGGGGCCCGTGCTCCACAGGAAGAACGACAGGCGCGACGCCAGTTCCAGATCGGTGAGCGGGCGCGCTTCATCGGCCTTGGCCGAAGTGGAGATGGCGCGATAAAGGAAGTCGGGGCTCGACAGCACGGCCGCCACCAGTTCGGTCACGCCGGCATCGAAGCCTCCGGCTTCCGCACGACCGGCGGCGTAGAACTTCAGCAGCGTCTTCACGTCCGCATCGGTCACTGGCCGACGAAAGGCTTCAGTGCCCAGGTGCCGGGCGATCTTCTCGGCACAGGGCTGCTCTTCCGCCGCATTCTTCGGCTGGCAGACGAAGATCTTTGCGCGGCTGTCACTCAGCGACAGGCCGTGTGGCGCATACGGGCCTTCGATCTCGATGGCCGTCTGGATGATGGGCATGTCAGAGACGCGGCCACCGCCACCCCCGAAGCCGCCGCCGGCCGTTGCATCGTTGCTCAACGCGCGCGAACGTTCGATGTAGGTCATGACGATTTCGTGGCGACCCGCCGTCACCTGCGCCTTGCTCGCCACCCTGGCCAGGATTTCCTTGCGGCCATCCGGACCATCCCGGTCGGCGAGTTCGAGGAATTCCGGTCCGCCAATGTCCTTGCGCACCGCTTCCACGCCATCGACGAGGATCAGCAGCGTCGACGCGGTCTGGGCGCCACGCGGATACAGACCCATGTCGATGAAATCCTCTTCCGCCACGTTGAAGTGATATTCGCCGTCGGCCGGAAACACATGCATGAAACGGATGCCGCCGCGCGCCGTGCCGCCGCGGGTGCCCAAAGGGAAAGCGTTCGCGCCCGAAGGCGTAGCCGGAATCGTGACCTTGGCCATCTTCGGCGCTGGTTCGCCCACTGCGAGCCGCGCGGCGCGGCGTGCTGCCGACAGGTACTGCTCCATGAACGAGGGCGAAACGGTCAGCGCCCGCGCGATATTGCTGAAGCCTTCCACTTCGGCTTCGGTGGGCAGGGCCTGCTTCGGGTCGATATCCACCCCGATCAGCGAGCGGACCGAGGTCGCGAACTCCGTGCGGTTCAGGCGCTGGATGGGCACATGGCCAACTGGCCGGGCCTTGGCGCCGGAG
>JBDSGY010000217.1:0-4232 GCA_039918755.1 Steroidobacteraceae bacterium | reverse complement strand
AGCGCAGCAAGCGGAGCAACAAGCCGCTCGGGGAAACCGTAGGCCCGGTTGCCTCCGGCGCCGGCCGCAAGCTGACCGGCCGTGGGTCCGATCAATGCAAGTCGTTGCAGGTTCTGCGGTTTCAGGGGCAGTGCACCATCGTTCTTGATCAGCACCGCGCCCTGCACCGCCATCGCGCGGGCAACTGCCGCGTCTTTCTGCACGTCAACCTGCAGCGGAGCAGGCTTGCGGGTGTTGTCCAGCAGGCCGTAGCGCTCGAGCTGGCCCAGGAATCTGCCGACGGCGCGGTCGAGCGAGGCAACGCTGACCTGACCTGCATCGACAGCGGCCTTGAGCTTCGGGCCCCATTGCGGCGGATAACTGGGAATGACGATTGGCCCCACACCTGGCATCTCGAAATCCAGACCCTTGTTGATCGAGACCGTGGAACGGTTGGCGTTCCAGTCCGAGTTCACCCAGCCCGCGAAGCCAAGTTCGTCGCGCAGCACGCCCACCAGCGTGCGCTCGTTCTCGGTGTTCAACGCACCGTTCTGCATGTTGTAGGCCGCCATGATGGAGGCGGTGCCGCCGCGGATCGCTGCCTCGAACACGGGCAGATGGAGCTCGTGCAGCACGCGATCGTCGAACACGAAGTCCCAGCCTTGTTCAGCATTCAGACCGCCGCCGCGATGCAGGTTCTGCGTGGCACCGATGAACTGCTGCGTCATGGCGAGCGCGCCGGCCGACTGAATGCCGCGCACCTGGGGTTCGGCAAGGCGCGCCGCCAGCAGTGGATCCTCGCCGAGAGCGCTGCTGCTGCCAGGCAGTCGTGCGAAGTTCACGAACGGCGCGAGCACGACGTCGATGCCCATCGCCCGCGCCTCCTCGCCGAGCAGCACGCCGCTCTGGTAGGCGACGTCGGGATTGAACGTGGCCGCAAGCGACATCGACGACGGCAGCGCCGTGCCATCAAACACGCTGTTGATGCCCCGGCCGCCGTCGGCCCAGCGCAGGGCCGGAATACCAAGGCGGGGCACACCGCTGGTGTAGCCGGCCTGCCCGGCATAGACGGGTTCTTTCGCGCCGGTGTTGAGCCCCGACTTTTCCTCGAGCGTGAGCTCCGACAGCAGCTGCTTCACTCGGGGTGATAAGGTATCGACGTAGGGCGACGCCGCTTTCGCCGCCGGGCAGATCAGGGTCAGTGCCAACGTGCAAATCAGGGAAGCGCGCATGAGAGATTCCTTTGCTGTGATCGCGACTCGGCAACGACCGATCGATAGCTGATCGCGGCGTGATCATACAATCGCCTTCAGGAATTAAACTACCGCTGAATATTCCTCTCGGGGTTGTTACGACATGGCGCGCCGCAATGTCCCATCGGACAATTCAGCAACGTGCGCGGTAAGGAACTCACGCCAGCGCCTCTCGGCAATAGGCAAAGCAGCGGGCGATTTCGGTCACTGCCCCGGATGTCGTTCTGCAGCCGTGATCGAATTCGATCTGCGCCGGAATGTCCCATTTTTCGTCGCGAAGCAGTTGCAGCACCTCCCTGATGGGAGTGTCTCCCTGACCCCAGGGCCAGTTGTTCACCAGATTGTGCGTTACATCTCCACCCAGTGAGCGGCTGCGCTTGCGATCCTTCAGATGGATCTCGGCGATGCGCGAATGGTGCTGGCGGATGTATGACACCGAGTCGAAGCCTGCCGCCGTGAAATAGCCGATATCGAGGCAGATGCGCATCTGCGGCCCCAGCGCGAGAAGTTTGTCATAGGCCTCTGGAGTCGCGAACAACTCGGGATTGTGAATGTTGTCCTGCGTGTGACCCGCCCAGGGAAGGCCATGTGTCGCGGCCGCACGCGCAAGACTCGGCGCAATGGCCAGCTTGGAACTACCCGACAGCACCGACACGCCGAGGCCGCGCGCCATTCGGAACGCGTAGTCGATGTCCGCATCCGTGGGTACCGGCCCCACATAACCCATTCCGGACCAAAGCACGCGCACGGTGATGCCGGCATCTTCGAACTGCCGGCGCACTGCTTGCCAAGTGGCAGGCGTGGTCGCTGCGCGCCACTCCCGCAGCCGGGACTGCAGGCGCGACTGTTCGGCCTGCTGCTCAGCGGTGAGCACGGTCTCCCCGCGCGCGGGTTCACCCGCCGTGATGCTGTACGGCAGCACCAGGGGTAACTGGGCGCAGCGTGGCTGCAGGCCGTCTGCATTCAGCACCGGCGAGATCAACGGCAGCACGGGCGGCACGACGCTGGCGGGGGGCGCACCGGCCAATGCTTCGGCATGGGCAGCCGTGAGTTCTATCTCGCTCAATCCGATCTGCAGCATGGCGGGAATGATCTGCGCGGCCGGCATGTTTCCGAACGCGCTGCTGATCACACCGATGCGCACGCCGGCAACGCGCGAATCGGGGCGTGACGATGCGGCTCGCAGGGGACCATTCATGGCAATGGATCCCAAAGCTGAACCCACCAGCGCCAACTTTCCGAAGTCGCGTCGCGAAAAGACGATGGTCATGGACAAGACCTCCGGTCTCAACTGTGGATGCGCACACAATACCGCAGCGTTGCGTGGCGCTGTGTTTGTCTGATATGGACAATTGCATGTCGGCATCTCGGGACAGACCGATTGTGAGCGACGAATCTTGTAGCTAGGATTCGCCACCGCAAGTCGATGCACAGTTTCTTCGACCTGCCAGCGTCTTCGCCAAGTAAAATAAATGCCAGCGGGCTGCTCTGAATGCAAGACGACCTGATCAACGAGACTTCCTCGCGATACCGCGGCTGGCGCGTCGTGGCAGCCTCCGCGGCAGCGTTGGCGTTCGGCCCGAGCACCATCGCGGTCCTGAGCCTCGGACTGTTCATGCGCTCCTTCGAGCAGGAGTTTGGCTGGTCACGCACCCAGGTCGCCATCGCCACCACCATCGTGTCGTACATGATCGTGCTGGTGTCACCGCTGCAGGGGTGGCTGATCGACCGGTACGGCTCGCGGCGCGTGATCCTGTGCTCCATCCCCGCATTCGGAACCGGCATCTGCGCGCTCGCGCTGCTGCCCCCCGTGCTATGGATGTACTACGCCGCGTGGGTGATCATCCCGATCCTCGGTGTTGGCGTGTTTCCGCTCAGCTACCTCAAGGTGGTGGGAAGCTGGTTCACGCGGCGGCTGGGGTTTGCATTGGGAGTTGCCAACTCTGGCGTAGCCATCGGATCGATGCTGATTCCGCTGCTGGTCGGCTATCTGATAGCGCAGCATGGCTGGCGTTATGCATGGCTCGGCCTGGGTGTGATCGTGCTGCTGTTCACACTGCCGCTGGCCCTGGGATTCATCCACGAGGCCGCCGAAGGTCGCGTTGACAATCCGGCTGCGCGCGGCAGGTCAGGTCCGGGCGTTGCGTTTGCCGAAGCCGTGCGCACGCGCACGTTCTCGCTGCTGATCGTGTCATTCCTGCTGATGGGCACAACCACCACTGCCTTCGTCGTGCACCAGGTGCCGCTGCTGCTGGATCGCGGCGTTACACCCGCCACGGCATCGCTCGTGCAGGTGGTGTTCGGCGCCTTCGGGCTGCTCGGTCGCCTGTTGACGGGCTGGCTGCTGGATCGCGTTCGCGCTTCGCGCGTGATGATCACCTTCCTGCTGGGCGGTGCGTTGGCCTGCGCGTTGTACGCAATGGGCGTGTCGCGTGAACTTGCATTCGTGTGTGCAGCGCTGTTCGGCCTGCTGTTCGGGGCCGAGTTCGATGTGCTGGCCTATCTGGTGAAGCGTCGCTTCGGCGCGCTGGCCTTCGGCCGCATCTACGGTCTCGTGTTTTCCGTGTTCCAGTTCGGCGCCGGACTCGGAGCGCTGCTTCTGCCACTGTCGCGCGACCAGACCGGTTCCTACGCAGTCGGCATGATGACGTTCGCTGTCTTGCTGGTGTTGGCCAGCCTTGCGTTCGCCGCCATTGCAGACTCCCCGCATCGTTCAAGGATTGCCGATGAGCCCCACTGATCTGCCTCTGCCATGCGGCCGTCCGCGTACGCTCGACGAAGCGCGCGAATGGATGCGACGCAAGCTTCAGGCCCGGGAGCATCCGATGAACCTCGTGCCGCCGGCGCAGGGCATGGCTGTGATCGATGGCCTCGGTGGTCTCGATGGCACGAACTGGGGCGACGCCTGGGGGCGCGCCGGCCAGGAAGTGCTGCGCGAAGCGGATGCCGCAGCCGCGCGCTGCGATGCCACCGCCGCGGCCGCACTGTACCTGCAGGCAC
>JBDSGY010000216.1:0-2683 GCA_039918755.1 Steroidobacteraceae bacterium | reverse complement strand
CACGGCAGCAACTGGCCGATCGCAAACTGGTGGATCGCGCGAAAGGCATCCTGATGAAGCAGCGCGGCATCGGCGAAGAACGTGCGTATGAGCTGATGCGCAAAGCTGCGATGGATGCGAATCTGCGCCTCGCCCAGGTGGCGCAGAGCGTGATCACCGCTGCGGAGCTGCTCAAGTGAACGTCGATGGGCAGGTGGTGAGGGTCGGCTTCATGCCTCTGCTGGACTGTGCACTGCTGGTCGTGGCGCACGAAGTCGGATTGGCGCGCCAGGCTGGCCTGACGCTGCGTCTGATTCGGGAATCCTCCTGGGCCAACATCCGCGACCGGCTCGCCATCGGCCATTTCGATGCCGCCCACATGCTTGCTCCGATGGTGGTGGCTGAATGCGTTGGTGCGGGCCAGCTTGCTACTCCGCTGATCGCACCCGTTGCGCTTGGCACAGGCGCCAATGCCATCACGGTTTCACGACCGCTCTGGCAGGGCATGCAGCGCTTCGGTGCTGGAATCGGCTTCGGTCCTGCTGCACAGGCACAGGCGCTGGCAAAGGTAGTCGCTGAACGTGCAGTTGCCGGCATGGCGCCGCTGACGCTCGCGATGGTGTTTCCTTTCTCCTGCCACAACTACCAGCTGCGTGACTGGCTGGAATCCGCCGGCGTCGATCCGGAAAAGGATGTTCGACTGGTGGTGCTGCCGCCGCCGCTGCTGGTGGATGCCCTTCGCAGTGGCCAGATCGACGGCTTCTGCGTCGGTGAGCCATGGAACAGCCTGGCGGTGGACGCCGGCATCGGTGTCATCGCGGCGGTATGCAGCGATGTCTGGGAGCGTCCTCCGGAAAAGATCCTGGCAATGCGCGCGTCCTATGCGGAAGAGAATCCCGAGACCGTGGTCGCGCTGGTGCAGGCCATTGCTGCAGCCTCGCGCTGGGCCGCGGATCCGGTCAACCGGCAGGATCTGGCGCAGCTGCTCAGCCAGCCGCGTTATGTGGGAGCGCCGGCGAGGATCCTGTTCGCCGCGCTGAATGGTTCCATCACCGTGGATCTGGATAGGCAGCCGATACAAAGGTCGGACTTTGTCTCCTTCGGCCCGGATTCCATCGCGCCACATACGCGTTACGCCGAGCTGTTCTATTCCCGCATGCGGCGGTGGGGTCAGGTCGGTGCGGACAGCGCCGGTCCCGAGCGTGCACGAGCGGGCTTCCGCATGGATATTTTTCGCCGCGCGGTGAAGGGAGTGGGGCAATGAGCAGGAGACAGTTGCTGGTGATCGGCAATGGCATGGTGGGGCAGCGCCTGCTCGAGAAGCTGGCAGCGAGCACGCATGACTATCAAGTCACCGTGCTCTGCGAAGAGCCGAGACCCGCCTATGACCGCGTTGGTCTGTCCGGCTTCTTCAATGGCAAGACAGCCGAAGATCTGTCGCTGATTCCTGCAGGATTCTTCGCTGCCTCCGGCATCACGCTGCATCTGTCGGAACGTGCCACTGGCATCGACCGGGAACTGCAACGAGTGACTACGAGCACGGGCCGCACACTGCCCTATGACAAGCTGGTGCTGGCCACGGGCTCGTATCCGTTCGTGCCGCCGATTCCGGGCCGCGACCGCAAGGATTGCCTCGTCTACCGCACCATCGAGGACCTCATAGCAATTCGCGAAGCGTCGCGCAGCGCGCGCAGCGGCGTGGTGATTGGCGGCGGGCTGCTGGGACTGGAGGCCGCCAAGGCGCTGGTTGACCTGGGGCTGCAGACGCATGTCATCGAGTTCGCACCGCGCCTGATGGCAGTGCAGGTGGATGAAGGTGGTGGTCGCGTCCTGCGCCGCCATATCGAATCACTTGGCGTGCGTGTGCATTGTGGCAAGTCCACCACTGGCATCGAAGCCGGCACCCTGCATCAGCACCTGCTGCGGTTTGCCGACGGCGAATCGGTTGAGACGGACCTGGTGGTGTTCTCCGCAGGCATCCGGCCGCAGGACGCACTGGCAAAGGCCGGCGGCCTCCTGGTTGGTCCTCGCGGCGGCATCGTGATCGACAACAACTGCCTCACCAGTGATGCGCAAATCTACGCCATTGGCGAATGCGCTCTTTGGGAAGGCAGGCTGTTCGGCCTCGTCGCGCCCGGGTACCAGATGGCTGACGTAGTGGCGGACAGCCTGCTCGGCCAGGACACGAAGCGATTCACTGGCGCCGACATGAGCACCAAGCTCAAGCTCATGGGCGTGGACGTGGCATCGCTGGGTGATGCGCATTCCGCCGTGCTGGATTCGCAGTGCTGCACGCTGGTGGATGAGCGCGCCGGCGTCTACAAAAAGCTGGTCATCAGCAAGGATGGCACGCGCCTGCTGGGCGGCATTCTCGTCGGCGACGCCTCGGATTACGGCACCTGGCAGCAGCTCATGCTGAACAGCATGCAGCTGCCGGCGAAGCCTGAATCCCTGCTTGTTCCCGCCGGTGATCCCGGCGACAGCGCCGGCATGGGGGTGGCCGCGCTACCCGCAACCGCGCAGATCTGCTCCTGCAACAACGTCAGCAAAGGTGACATCTGCACCGCCATCGATGCGGGGGTGGTCACGCTGGGCGGCATGAAGAAGCGCAACAAGGCAGCCAGTTCCTGCGGCGGCTGCGCGCAGCTCGTGACACAGATCATCAAGGCAGAACTGCTGCGACGTGGCGTGGCAGTCAACAACC
>JBDSGY010000215.1:0-4968 GCA_039918755.1 Steroidobacteraceae bacterium | reverse complement strand
AGGTCGATCGCATGGTCGCCGACCCGCGTTCGCAGGCCCTGGTGAAGAATTTCACCGGCCAGTGGCTCAACATCCGTGGCATCGCGGCGAGCGAGCCGGTGGTGAACCTGTTCCCCAATTTCGACAGCACGCTGCGCGATGCGTTCAAGCGCGAAATCGAACTGTTCTTCACCAGCATCATCCAGGAAGACCACGGCGTCGATGAGCTGCTGACGGCCGATTACACCTTCCTCAACGAGCGCCTTGCCAAGCACTACGGCATTCCCGGCATCTACGGTCCGCAGTTCCGTCGCGTCCAGCTGGGCCCCGATCAGGACATGCGCAAGGGACTGCTCGGTAAGGGCGCACTGCTGACCATCACATCCGACGCGGAGCGCACGTCCCCGGTGCGGCGTGGCAAATGGTTCCTGCAGACCTTCCTCGGCGTCAGCCCGCCGAATCCGCCGCCTGGTGTGGAGACCAAACTGGAACAGAAGGCCGGGGAAGCCCCGAAGACCATGCGTGAGCGCCTGCTGATGCACAGCACCAACAAGACCTGCGCCACCTGCCACAAGATGTTCGAGCCAATGGGTCTGGCGATGGAAAACTTCGACCCTGTGGGCCAGTGGCGCACGACTGAACTCGGCCACCCGATCGACTCGCTTGGCGTCATCACCGACGGCACGCGCATCGACGGCATCAAGGGTCTGCGCGACCTGCAGGTGCGCAAGCGCGAGGTGTTCACCGAAGTCGTGATCGAAAACCTGCTGACCTATGCCATCGGCCGGGGCCTCGATTACAACGACATGCCTCTGGTCCGTTCGCTCGCCCACAACGCAGCGAAGGACAACTACCGGTTTTCATCACTGATCATGGGTGTGGTCCAGAGTCCGGCCTTCACCATGAACATGAAATCATCTGCTGACAGCAAATCAGCCACCGTCGCAGCGAGGGGGAATTAACCCATGTTCATCACCAAGAAACACATCAGCCGGCGCACCTTGCTGCGCGGCGCCGGCACCGCGCTGGCGCTCCCCTTGCTGGACGCCATGATCCCTGCGTACACGGCGCAGGCGAAGACTGCGGCGAATCCGCCGCCACGCTTCTTCGCGGGCTTCGTGCCACACGGCGCGGCACCCGGCTACTGGATTCCCGAGAAAGCTGGCGCACTGCCAGAGGAACTGCCATTCATCTGGAGGCCGATGGAGCCGTTCCGGAAACACCTCAACATCCTGACCGGCCTGCACTCGCGCTCGGCCGAGCCGCCACCGGGTGAGACCGGCGCCGACCACTGGGTCGCCGCCGCGTACCTCTGTGCGCAAAAACCACGCAAGACCGCTGGTGCCGATGTTTACGCCGGCCAGACCATCGACCAGATCATCGCCTCCAAGTACGGCCAGGAAACGCTGCTGCCGTCGGTGGAGATTTCGGTGGAAGACCCGGGCTCGGGCTCGAGCAACTGCGGCGAAGGGTATAGCTGCGTCTACACCAATACGATTGCGTGGGCGTCCGCCACGACGCCGCTGCCGATGGAACTGAACCCGCAGGTGGTATTCGAGCGCATGTTCGGCAGTGGCAGCACCGCCGAGCAACGCGTGCTGCGTCGCATGCGCAACCAGAGCATCCTTGATTCGGTCAACGACAAGATCAAGGGTGTGCGCAAGGAGGTCAGTGCACCGGACCGTGCACGCCTGGACGCCTTCACCGAGAACGTGCGCGAGATCGAGCGCCGCCTGCAGATCGCCGCCAACGCAACGACTGCCGCACCGGAAAATTTCGCAGTGCCCGTGGGCATCCCGCAGTCGTTCGACCAGCACGTCAAGATCATGTTCGACCTGCTGGCGCTGGGGTTCCAGGCGGATATCACCCGCGTCGGCACCATGCTGTTCGCGCGCGATCTCACCGGCCGTGTCTATCCGGAGAGCGCGTCGCCGACGCTGGCGTTCCATGGTGGCTCGCACCACGGTGAGGATCCGAACCTGATCAACCAGCTGTCGAAGATCAACCAGTACCACGTGAAGATGATGGCCTACTTCGTCGACAAACTGGCCAAGACCAACGATGGCGACGGTTCGCTGCTCGATCATTCGCTGCTGCTGTACGGCAGCAACATGGGCAACCCGAACCAGCACGTGCATTACGACGTGCCGCACATCCTGATCGGCGGCAACAACGGCAAGCTGAAGGGCGGTAGGCATCTGGCTTTCCCGACCAAGCAGGTGCCCACCGGCAACCTGCTGGTGAGCATCCTCGACCAGTTCGGCATCGAGCGGGAAAGTGTTGGCGACAGCACCGGACGCCTGCCCGGGCTCGTGTGATGGATTCCCGGATGAAGACTATGCGCGGACTTGCATTGAAAGCCTGCTCTGCTGTGTTGCTGTCAGCGCTGGCTGGCGCGGCATTCGCAGATGCTGAAATTGCCGACGCCGCAAGCAGGGGCAACACCGCGGAGATCGAGCGCCTGCTGAAGAGCGGTGCCGACGTGAATGCGCAGCAGGCCGATGGTGCCACCGCGCTGCAATGGGCGGCCTATCGCGCCGACGCGAAACTGGCCGTGCTGCTGCTGAACGCCGGCGCCAAACCCGGCCTGGCCAATCACAATGGCGCAACACCGTTGTGGCTGGCCGCGACGCGCGGCGATGCCGCCGTGATCCAGGCATTGCTCAAGGGCGGCGCCGATGCCAACGAGCAGCTGCCCCTCGGCCGTCGCCCGCTGATGCTGGCCGCCCGTTCGGGCAACATCGCTGCCGTGCGCGCATTGCTTGAACGCGGCGCCGATGTGAATGCCACGGAGTCCGAACGAGGCACCACCGCGTTGATGCAGGCTGCAGACCAGGGCCATGCGGATGTGTTGAAGGAGCTGATCCAGCACGGCGCCAAGGTCGCGGCCGTGTCCAAGCCCGTGATGCGAGACGGCCGTTCGGCAGCATTGGGCAACGCCGACGATCCCCGCCGCGCCGTACGCCAGCAGAACATCGCGGCACTGTGCGAGGTAAAGAACCCTGATCTGAAGCAGGTGAGAATCCAGCGCGAGATCTTGCTGGGGGCCAGCCAGAGAAACCTTCCTGCTGCGGATCTGTGCAAGGGAATTGAACGTCGGGGCCTGGGCTTCGTGACCGTGTCCGGTGCGGGTGGCAATGCCGGTGCCGGCGTCGGTGGCGAAGTGAACTTTGAACTGGACGCGGATGGCAATCCGGTTCTGGATGCGAGTGGCGAGCCGGTTCCCGCGACCCGTGGTCGTCGTCCCGCGCCGCGTGACCCTGACGGCGGAGCACTGACCGCGCTGGTCTATGCCGCCCGCAGCGGGAACGTCGATGCGGCACGCGTGCTGCTGGAAGGCGGCGCCGATGTGAACCAGACCACCCGTTATGACTGGAGTCCATTGCTGGCCGCCACGCAGAACCAGAACTATGTGATGGCGAAGTTCCTCATCGAGCATGGCGCCAATGTGAACCTGGCCAACAAGGGCGGCTGGACGCCGCTGTACCTGGCCACCGACAACCGCAACATCGAAGGCGGCGACTACCCGACGCGCACCGCCGACATGGACAGCCTCGCGTTCATCACGTACCTGCTCGAAAAGGGCGCCAACGTCAATTCGCGGGTCACCGAGAGCACCGAGACGCGCACGGTGTTCACCAACCAGTGGTTGAACGAAGAAGGCGCCACGGCGTTCCTGCGTGCATCACAGTCCGGCGATCTTGCGCTGATAAAGCTGCTGATCGCGCATGGCGCGGATCCGAAGATCAACACCAAGCTGGGCGTCACGCCGCTGGCGGCGGCGGCCGGCATCGGCTGGGTGGAAGGCGTCACCAGGGAGCGCTCCACCCAGGAGACGGTGGATGCAGTGAAGTATCTGCTGTCCCTTGGCCTCGATCCCAATTTCCAGGCCGACACCGGCCGCGTTGCATTGCACGGCGCCGCGCACAAGGGCGCGACCGAAGTGGTAAAGGTGCTGGTGGCCGCGGGCGCCAAGCTGGACGTGCGCGATTTCGGCAATACCGACAACCGTGGCAGCCCTGAGCTCACGGCCCATACCTGGTTGCCGATCGACTATGCCGACGGTCTGGTGCGCGTGGGCGTGCAGTCTGCGATCCCGCATCCGGAAACGGCGAAGGTGCTGCGAGAGCTGATGCTGAAGGCCGGCGTCAAGGCGCCGCCCGAAGGCCGCACGCTCGAATCGCTGTGCATCGTCGATGTGTGCAAGCCGGGATACGATCCGATGAGCATCAACAACTGAGCGAGCTCCGTGCGCCGGCTGATGCCGGCTCCGGTTCGGCTATCCGCCTTTCAACTGCCGCAGCTCCCGGAACATCTCGCCGTATTTCTGGAAGACGCCTTCGGAGTAGTAGCTGAGCAGGGGAAGGGTGGCCGGATCGACGCCTGTGCCCTTTGCGAAATGCGCAATCAGCGCGTCCGTCCCAGTGGATAGCCTGCCGGGCTCAAGCTCCGCCGCGGGGAAGCTGGGCTCCTGACCTGCGGCTTGCATGCGCGAACGCAGCGACTGATGCGTCGCGTCATTCTCTGCAAAGACGACGAACTCCGCGCGGTCGGCGACACCGGCCTCGGTGAGGAAGATCCGGAGTTTCAGGCAGAAAGGGCAGGAATTCTTGAGATACACCCTGGCTTGCGCACTGGCATTCATCGGACTTACCTTCATCTGGGATGTCTGGATGCTGCCATGCTACCGTCACATTTCCTTCAGTTCAGGAATTCACGCATGACCACCACCGCTTCGGGCCTCCAATACGAGGACACCTTGACCGGTAGCGGCGAAACCGCCGCGACCGGCCATCACGTTACCGTGCATTACACCGGCTGGCTGTATGACGCCTCCGCCCCGCAGGGCCGCGGCCGGAAGTTCGACTCGAGCAAGGATCGCGGTGATCCGTTCGACTTCGCGCTGGGCGACGGCATGGTCATCCGCGGCTGGGACGAGGGCGTGCAGGGCATGCAGGTGGGCGGCACCCGCGTGCTCACCATCCCGCC